>NZ_JBYTAE010000016.1:0-71996 GCF_058787875.1 Hydrogenophaga sp. FW305-3-2-15-A-LB1
GGCCTAATGTACGACACGCGTGTGACAGCCGGCCTTCCTGTAGCCCCTTTGTATAATCCCATGCCCTGTGAAGCAAGGGCGGCGCGCCCGCCCAAGGCCGTACCAGAACCCCAAGACGGTCTTTGCTTCGGAGGAGTTCCCCCCATGTTCGTTTTTGCGCATCGGCTTGCGTGCAGGCCCCACCGTGCCAGTCTCATCCTTGGGCAATTTTCATGAGCTCCACTGAACTGATCCGCACCTTCCTCGTCGACCGCCTGGGTGTCCAGCCCGATCAGGTGCTGCCCGAGGCCTTGCTGGCCGAGCTCGGGGTGGACTCGCTGATGCTGGCCGAACTGATGTTCGAAGCCGAGGACCGGCTGGGCATCGACATCCCCTCCGACGTGCAGCCGCCCAAGACGGTGGCAGAGATGCAGGCCGTGATCGATTCGCTGGCCGCGCTCAAGGCCGGTTGAACATGCGCCCCCACCGCGTCGCGATCACCGGCATCGGGGTGATCAGCCCCTACGGCGGTGATGCCCGGGATTTCTTCGAACGCCTGCTGGCCGGGGAATCCGCCGTGCGCCACCTGCGGGTGACGCAGGACCTGCCGCGCCCGCTGTCCCACCCGTTCGTGGGCTGCGCCGGCTTCGACCCCGAGGCCGCGCTGGGCAAGCCGCTGGCGCTGATGATGGAGCGTTTCGCCCAGCTCGGCGTGGCCGCGGCCTTCCAGGCCTGGGAGCAGGCCGGCCTGCCGCGCCAGGCCACGGACACCGAGGGCGCCGAGCGCGAGGCCTGGGGCTGCATCTGGGGCACCGCCCTGGGCGGCCTGGAGGCGCACGAGCGCGGTGGCCGCGATCTGTGGATCCGGGGGCGCGAGCGCGTCTCGCCGCTGTCGGTGGTGCAGGGCATGAACAACGCGGTCAACGCCCACATCTCCATCCAGCTCGGCCTGGGCGGCGTGAGCACCAGCCACACGGCGGCCTGCGCGTCCTCCAGCATCGCCATCGGCGAGGCCTTCCGGCGCGTGCGCAGCGGTGAGGCCACGGTGATGGTCACCGGTGGCTCCGACGTCTGCCAGTCCTACAGCGTGTTGCGCGCCTGGGACGCCATGCGCGTGATGGCACCCGGCGACGCCGACACCGCGCCCGCCGCCTGCCGCCCGTTCGCGGCCGACCGCGCCGGCCTCGTGCTCGGCGAAGGCGGGGCGGCGCTGGTGCTGGAGGCCTGGGACCACGCGGTCGCCCGCGGCGCGACCATCCATGGTGAAATCGTGGGCTATGGCACCAGTTGCGATCACAGCCACCTGGTCCGCCCGCACCGGCAGGGCCAGGTGCGCGCCCTGCGCGCCGCGCTGGCCGACGCCGGCCTGGCGCCGGCCGAGATCGGCTACGTCAACGCCCACGGCACGGCCACCCCCGAGGGCGACCCGGTGGAGGTCGCGGCCCTGTGCGAGGTGTTCGGCGACGGCGCCGCGGAGTTGCCCGTGAGCGCCACCAAATCCATGCACGGCCACCTGCTCGGCGCCGCCGGCGCGATCGAGGCCGTGGCCACCGTGCTGGCGCTGCGTGAGCAGGCCATCCCGCCCACCGCCCACCTGGCCGGTCGCATCGACCCCGCCTGCGAGGGCGTGGACCACGTGCTGCAAGGCCGCCGCCAGGTGCCGCTGCGCGCGGCGCTGTCCAATTCCTTTGCCTTCGGTGGCAGCAACGCCGTGCTGGCGTTCCGCGCGCCGCCCCTTTGAAGACCCCTTTTCCCGAGTGACCGTCATGACCCAACCCGTCTCCCCTGAAACCGTCGATGCCCTCTGGCCCGAGGTGGTCGCGCTGATCATCGAAGCCCTCAACATGGAGCTCGCGCCCGCCGAGGTGGATCCCGACGGCCCCTTGTATGGCGACGGCATGGGCCTGGACTCCATCGACATGCTGGAGATCTCGCTCGTCATTTCCAAACGCTATGGCTTCCAGATGCGTTCGGACAACGAGGACAACGAGAAGATCTTCGCTTCGCCGCGCGCCCTGGCCGCCCACATCGCCAGCCAGCGCACCCAGTGAGATGACCGCTTCCACGCTGCTGCGGGACCTCGGCGCGCTGCTCCTGATGGTGGCCTGGGTGATCGCGGCGCACGTGGGCAGCAACGGCTGGGGCAATGCCGACTTCAACGCCGCCGTGGCCGTGCTGCCCATCGCCGTGGCCGTGCTGATGGCGCTGTGGCGGCTGCCCCATTGGGCCGTGCGCGGGGCCGGCGTGCTGGCGCTGGGCGCCTTGCTGGCCTGGCTCTGGCCGCGGCTGCGCCACAACGTGGCCCTGCTGTACTACATCCAGCACCTGGGCATCCACATCGCGCTGGGCGTGCTGTTCGGCAAGTCGCTGCTCGGCCCAGGCGACGCCCTCATCACCCGCATGGCGCGGCGCATCTTCGGACCCGAGCTGTCCGAGCGCAAGCTGCGCTACACGCGCGGCGCCACGCTGGCCTGGACGATCTTCTTCTTCGCCAACGCGCTGGTCTCCACCGGGCTCTTCATCTGGGCGCCGCCGGCCATCTGGTCGATCCACGCCAACGTGCTGACCGGTCCGCTGATCGGCCTCATGTTCCTGGGTGAGCACCTCGTCCGCCTGCGGGTGCTGCCGCCGCACGAACGCCCGGGCCTGGCCGACATCCGGCGCGCCTACCAGCGCGAGTCGGCGCGCCGCAGCGCCGCGCCACCACCGCCATGAACGACACCCTGCCGTTGATCGGGGCCCACGGGCTCGACGATGTGTTCGCCTGGCGCGCGCAGGGCGCGGTGCGCGTGCGCGAGTTCCTGGCCGACGCGCACGCACTCGCCGCCCGCCTGCCCGAGGGCGGCTGGCTGCTCAACGTGTGCGAAGACCGCTACCACTTCGCGGTCGGTTTCGCCGCCGGACTGCTGGCGGGCAAGGTCAGCCTGCAGCCCTCGTCGCAGTCGCCCGAAACGCTGCAGCGCCTGGCGGCCGACTACCCCGGCGTGTCCTGGCTGGGCGACCGCCCCGGGGCGGTGCCCGACCTGCCCGGCCTGGTGTTCCCCGATCTTGCCGTGCAGCTCCGGCCCGAGATCCACGACATGCCCCGGCTGGACGCCGAGCGCGTGGTCGCCATCCTGTTCACCTCGGGCTCGACCGGCCTGCCCCAGCCGCACCGCAAGACCTGGGGCAAGCTGGTGCTCAACGGTCGCGCCGAGGCCACGGCCCTCGGCCTCATGCAACGGCCGCAATCCATCGTGGGCACCGTGCCCATCCAGCACAGCTACGGTTTCGAGTCGACCTTTCTGATCGCGCTGCACGGCGGCTGCCAGTTCGCGGCCGGCAAACCCTTCTACCCGCAGGACATCGTGGCCGCGCTGGACGCCGTGCCGCGCCCGCGCATGCTGGTGACCACGCCGTTCCACCTCTCCGCGCTGCTGGCCTCGGAACTGCCGCTGCCGCCCATGGACCTGGTGCTCTCGGCCACCGCGCCGCTCAGCCCCGATCTCGCGCGCCGCGCCGAAGAACGCTGCGGCGCGCCGGTGCACGAGATCTACGGCTCCACCGAATCGTCCGCGCTGGCCAGCCGCCGCACGCTCGATGGCGCGGCCTGGCGGCTCATGGAGGCCGTGCACCTGGAGCACGAGGGCGACACCACCTACGCCAGCGGCGGGCATGTCGAAGGCCGCGTGCCGCTGGCCGACATCATCGAGTCCGGCACCGAGGGCTGCTTCCTGCTGCACGGCCGCCATGCCGACCTGATCAACATCGCCGGCAAGCGCACCTCGCTGGCCTACCTGAACCACCAGATCGGCGCGCTGCCCGGCGTGGTGGACGCGGCCTTCTTCCTGCCCGATGAGCTCGGCGACGACGGCGTGACGCGCCTGACCGCCTTCGTGGTCGCGCCCACGCTGGACGCCCGCGCGCTCATGGCCGGCCTGCGCCAGCGGCTGGACGCGATCTTCCTGCCGCGCCCGCTGGTGTTCGTCGAGGCGCTGCCGCGCAACAGCACCGGCAAGCTGCCGCGCCAGGCCTTGCAGGCGCTCTACACCGAGAAAGTGGGCCCTGGCCATGGACGCGGCTGAGTTCCACTGGGCCGTGCCGCCCGACCACCCGGCCTTCGCCGGGCACTTCCCGGCGCGCCCCATCGTGCCGGGCGTGGCGCTGCTCGATCAGGCGATCGTGTTCGCGGGACAGATGCGCCAACGCCCGTGGCAGGGCGGGTGGCAGGTCGCGCAGGCCAAGTTCTTCGTGCCGGTCGGGCCGTCCCAGGTGCTGCGCTTCGCGCTGCAGACCACGCCGCGCGGCGCCATCGCCTTCAGCGTGAGCTGCGAAGGCCGCGAAGTGGCGGCGGGCAGCCTCGTGCCCCCGGCGCCATGAGGGGCGACACGCCACCCGAGTGGATGCGCCAGCGCGAACGCAGCCACCTTGGCGCGCTGCGCTTCATGGTCTGGCTCTCGCTCACGCTGGGCCGCCCCTTCGGCCGCCTGGTGCTGCGTTTCGTCACCCTGTACTTCGTGCTCTTCTCGCCCCGCGCGCGCCGCGCCGGCCGCGACTACCTGCGCCGCGCGCTCGGCCGTGCGCCCACCTGGCGCGACGGTTACCGGCACGTGTTCAGCTTCGCGAGCACCGTGCACGATCGCATCTACCTGCTCAATGACCGCTTTGATCTGTTCGACATCACGTTCGTGGGCGACGACGCGCTGCACGATATCTTGCAGCGCCAGCGCGGCGCCCTGCTGCTCGGCGCCCACCTGGGCAGCTTCGAGGTCCTGCGGGTGATGGCGCATGCCCGGGCCCACGTGCCCGTGGCGATGATGATGTACGAGGACAACGCGCAGAAGATCAACGCCATCCTCAACGCCATCAAACCGGGCGCCCAGCAGGACGTGGTGGCGCTCGGCCACCCCGATACCATGCTCAAGGCGCGCGACAAGCTCGACGACGGCCACCTGGTCGGCCTGCTGGCCGACCGTTCCCTCGCCAACGACAGCACGGCAGAATGCATGTTTCTGGGCGCGCCGGCGCGGTTCGCGGTCGGGCCCTGGCGCATGGCCGCCATGCTGCGCCGGCCGGTGTTCTTCATGGCCGGCCTGTACCTGGGCGACAACCGCTACGAACTGCGTTTCGAGCTGCTGGCCGATTTTTCCAACGTCGAGCGCGGCGAGCGCGACGCCGCCATCGCGCAGGCCATGCAGGCCTATGCCGACCGCCTGAGCGAACTCTGCCGCCGGGCGCCTTACAACTGGTTCAATTTTTACGAGTTCTGGCAACGCACATGATCCGACGACTCTTCTGCGGCCTCGCGCTGCTGGGCTTCACCGCCCTGGCGCACGCCGCCCTCGATCTCGACCAGCTGATGGCCGAGCTCGCCCGCAACCCCGGCGGGCAGGCGAAGTTCGTCGAGAAGCGCCACCTCGCGCTGCTCGACAAACCCGTCATCGCCACCGGCGAGATGCGCTACACGCCGCCCGACCGGCTGGAGAAACGCACGCTCACGCCCCAGGTCGAGACCATGGTGCTCGACAAGGACACGCTCAGCGTGGAGCGCGACCGCCGCCGCATGACGATCCGCCTGAGCGCGCGCCCCGAAGTGGCCGCCTTCGTGGACAGCATCCGCAGCACGCTCGCGGGCGACCGCGCCGCGCTGGAGCGCCACTACAAGCTCTCGCTCAGCGGCAGCCTGGAGGCCTGGGTGCTCGTTCTGGTGCCCAACGACGAGCGCATCACCAGCCTGCTCAAAAGCATCACCGTCAAGGGCGTGCGCCAGCAGGTGCTGGGCATCGACTACCTGCAGGCCGACGGCGACCGCACCGAAATGACGATCGAGCCGACGCCATGACCCGAAGCGTGTGGCGTGCCCTGCTGATCTGGCTGGCGGCGATGGCCGTCGGCCTGGGCCTGTTGTGGAACACGCGTTTCTCGGCCGACGTCTCCTTTTTCCTGCCGTCCAAGCCCACGCCCGAGCAGTCGGTCATGGTGGACCAGCTGCGCGAGGGCGCGGTCTCGCGCCTGCTGATGCTGGCCATCGTCGGCGGCAGCGCCGACCAACGCGCCAACGCCTCGCGCGCGCTGCGCGCCTCGCTCAAGGACGAGCCCAGCCTGGACACGGTGCAGAACGGCGAGGCGGAGGCGCTGGACGCCGCGCGCGATTTCCTGCTCGACCACCGTTACGTGCTCAGCGGCGCCGTCACGCCCGAGCGCTTCAGTGTGGAGGGCCTGCGCAGCGCGGTGAACCACAGCGTGGACCTGCTCAGCTCCTCGGCCGGCCTGCTGTTCAAGCCCTACCTGGCGCGCGACCCCACCGGCGAGCTGGTGGAACTGGTCTCGGGCCTGAACGCCGGCGTGCAGCCCAACGAGCAGGACGGCGTGTGGGCCTCGCGCGACGGCGAACGCGCCATGCTGGTGGTGCAGACGCACGCGCTGGGCTCCGACACCGACGGCCAGGCCGCCGCCATCGACCTGATCCGCGAGCGCTTCGCGCAGGTCGTGCAGCAGCAGCCCGGCCTGCAGGCCCTGACGCTGGAGATGTCCGGCCCCGGCCTGTTCGCGGTGCGCGCGCGCGCCACCATTCAGGAAGAGGTCAGCCGCCTCTCGCTCATCAGCACGGCCATCCTCGCGGTGATGCTGGGCTTCGTCTACCGCCGTGGCCGCCTGATGTTGCTCACGCTGGTGCCGGTGCTCAGCGGCACCCTCGCGGCCATCGTGATGGTGGGCCTGGTGCACGGCACCGTGTTCGGCATCACCGTGGGCTTCGGCGCCGCGCTCATCGGCGAGGCGGTGGACTACGCTATCTACTACTTCGTGCAGTCGGGGCGGCAGGGCGTGGGGTCCTGGCGCGAGCAGTACTGGCCCACCATCCGCCTGGGCGTGCTCACCTCGGTGCTCGGTTTCGGCGCGCTGCTGTTCTCGGGTTTTCCGGGCCTGGCGCAGCTGGGCCTGTACGCCATCACCGGCGTGCTCACGGCCGCGCTGGTCACGCGCTACCTGCTGCCCCAGCTCGCGGGCCCGGGCGTGCACCTGCACGACGGCGCGCGCCAGGGCCGCCTGCTGCGCCCGCTGGTGGACCATGCCACCGTGCTGCGCTGGCCGTTGCTGGCGCTGGTGCTGGTCTCGTGCGTGTACCTGGTGCAGGAGCGCCACGATGTCTGGCAGTCCGACCTGTCCGCGCTGTCCACCGTGAGCCAGGCCGAAGGCGAACTCGATGCGCGGCTGCGCGGCGACCTGGGCGCGCCCGATGCGCGCTACATGGCCGTGATCACCGCGCCCGACCGCGAGAGCGCGCTGCAGGCCGCCGAGCGCGCGGGTGCCAAGCTGCGGCCGCTGGTCGAGCAAGGCCTCATCGGCGGTTTCGACACCCCGGCGCGTTTCCTGCCGAGCGAGGCCACGCAGGCCGCGCGCCGCGCCAGCCTGCCCACGCCCGAAGAACTGCGCGAGCGGCTGCGCAGCGCGCTGGTGGACGCACCGCTCTCGGCCGATCGCCTGCAACCCTTCCTGGACGACGTGGCCGCCGCGCGCGGCGCACCGAACCTCACGCGCCAGGACCTCGAGGGCACGGGCCTGGGGCTGGCGGTGGACGCGCTGCTGATGCAGCGCCCCAGCGGCTGGAGCGTGCTGCTGCCCCTGCGCCCCTCGGCCGAGGCCACCGGCGCGGACATCCCGGTGGCGGCCGTGCGCGAGGCGCTGGCCGGCAGCGGCGCGCTCTTCATCGACCTCAAGGGCGAATTCGACACGCTCTACGGCGAGTACATCGACGAGGCCATCGTGCTCTCGCTCGCGGGCTTTCTCGCCATCGTCGTGGCCATGGCCTTCGTGCAGCGCAGCGCGCTGCGGCTGGCCAGCGTGATGCTGCCGCTGGTGATGGCGGTGCTGGTCGTGATCGCCGGCCTGCACTTCTTCGGCGTGCGCCTGCACCTGCTGCACCTGGTGGGCATGCTGCTCACCGTGGCCGTGGGCTCCAACTACGCGCTGTTCTTCGACCGCCTCGCGCTCGGCGAGGTGCTGGACGACGAGACCCTGCTGTCCATCGGCGTGGCCAGTTTCACCACCGTCATCGGTTTCGGCGTGCTGGCCTGGTCGACGGTGCCGGTGCTGCACGCCATCGGCGTGACGGTGGGGCCGGGCGCGGTGCTGGCGCTGGTGCTGTCGGCGGCCTTCGCCGTCAGAAGGCCCGCGCCGTGAAGGCCTTGCGCACGGTCGGCACCTCGGGCGCTGCGCCGCAGCTGCTCGTGATGCTGCCCGGCGTGGCCATGCGGCCCGAAGAGCTCTTCGAGGCCGGCTTCGCCGACGCCATCGAACGCCGGGGCCTGGCGCTGGACCTGCTGGCGGTGGACCTCAGCGGGCTCGGGCTCGACGCCGTCGACACCTGGGACGCCTTGCAGCACCAGGTGCTCACCCCGGCGCGCGAGCGCGGCGCGCGCGTGTGGCTGGGCGGCATCTCGCTCGGTGGCATGGTCGCCATGGCGCACCTGGCCGCGCGGCCCGGCGTGGCCGACGGCTTGTGCCTGCTCGCGCCCTACCCGGGCAGCCGCCCGAGCGTGAACGTGATCGAGCGCGCCGGGGGCATCGATCGCTGGCAGCCCAGCGCGCAGGACCTGCAGGACCCCGAGCTGCGCGTGTGGCAGTGGCTGCGGCAGCCGCCCGCCGGCCTGCCGGTGTTCGTCGGCCACGGCACCGAGGACCGGTTCGCCGCGCGCATCGCGCAACTGGCCGAGCGCTTCCCGGCCGCCTCGCGCCACACCGTGCCGGGCGGGCACGACTGGTCGGCCTGGCGGCCGCTGTGGGCGCGTTTCCTCGATGCCGGGCACTTCCACTGACATGGCCACGAAGCGCTGGAGCCCATCCCCCTTCCTGAGCGCGAGCGCCGCCGTGCACGGGGCGGCCGTGCTCGGCACGCTGGCCGTGCCGGCCGCCTGGCCCTGGGCGGTGGGCGCGCTGGTGGCCAACCACGCGCTGCTGGCCGGTGCCGGCCTGTGGCCGAGCGCGCGCCTGCTCGGGCCCAACCTGATCCGCCTGCCCGAGGCCTCGGTGCGGCGGCGCGAGGTCGCGCTGACCATCGACGACGGGCCCGACCCCGAGGTGACGCCGCGCGTGCTCGACCTGCTCGACGCCGCGAGCGCGAAAGCCAGTTTCTTCTGCATCGGCCGCATCGCCGAACAGCACCCCGCGCTGTGCCGCGAGATCGTGCGGCGCGGCCACCGCGTGGAGAACCACGGGTACGCGCACAGCAACGCGTTTTCGCTGTTCGGCCCGGGCGCCATGCGGCGCGACATCGTGCGCGCGCAGGCCACGCTGGCCGACCTCACGGGCGAAGCGCCGCGCTTCTTCCGCGCCACCGCCGGCCTGCGCAACCCCTTCCTCGACCCGGTGCTGCACGGCCTGGGCCTCACGCTCGCCACCTGGACGCGCCGCGCCTACGACACCCGCACCGGCGACCCCGAGCGCGTGTTCCAGCGCCTCTCGCAACACCTGGGCCCGGGCGACATCGTGCTGATGCACGACGGCCACTGCGCCCGCACCCGCGCCGGTGAACCCGTCATTCTCGTGGTGCTGCCGCGCCTGCTGCAGACCCTCGCCGAGCGCCAGCTTCCTCCCGTCACCCTGAACCAAGCCCTGCCCCCATGAGCCGTCAATCCGTCCAGCTGCTGGTCAACGAAGCCAGCCAGACCTTCCGCCCCAGCGGGCGCTTCGCCTACCACTACGCGCGTGGCAAGCTCGGTTACGACAGCATCTTCCACGAGATGCTGCGCCGCGGCCTGCTGCCCGAAGGCGGCCACTACCTCGACCTCGGCTGCGGCCAGGGCAGCCTGTTCGCCTGGCTGCTGGCCGCGCGCCGGCTGCACGAGCAGGGCCGCTGGCCGGCGGGCTGGGCGACGCCGCCACAGCCCAGGAAGCTGCGCGGCATTGAGCTCATGCAGCGCGACGTGGACCGCGCCGCGCGCGCCTTCGGCCCGCAGCACCCGGTGGTGCGGGTGGAGCAGGGCGACATGAACGCGGTCGACTTCGGCCGGCCCGACGCCATCCTCATCCTCGACGCGCTGCACTACTTCAGCCACGAGCAGCAGCGCGAGGTGCTCGCGCGCATCCGCCAGGCGCTGCCGCCCGGGGGCGTGTTCCTCACCCGCATCGGTGACGCGGGCGCGGGCCTGACCTACCGCATCTGCAACGGCGTGGACCGGCTCGTCACCTACACGCGCGGGCACCGCCTGCCGCGCCTGTACTGCCGCACCCTGCAGGACTGGGTGGCCGAGCTGCGGCAGCTGGGCTTCGTGGTCGAGACCGAGCCCATGAGCGGGCGCAAGCCGTTCGCCAACGTGATGCTGGTCTGCCGGGTACCGCACTGAGCGCGGGCGGTTTTCCTGCCACCATCTGAGACAATGCCCGACCCCGTTTTTGCCCCCTGCCCGTGAAGCCCCTGCTGCTGTCCGCCTACACCGCCACCACCTGCCTGGGGGTGGGACTCGATGCCCACCGCGAGGCCGTGCGCCAAGGCCGCAGCGGGCTGCGGCCCTGCCATTTCGAAACCGTGGAACTGCCGACCTGGGTGGGTGAGATTCAGGGCGTGGACGCCCAGGCGCTGCCCGCCTCGCTGGCCGCCTACGACTGCCGCAACCACCGGCTGGCCTTGCTCGCGCTGCGCGCCGACGGTTTCGAAGACCGCGTGCGCGCTGCCGTGCAGCGCCATGGCGCGGGCCGCGTCGGCGTCTTCATGGGCACCAGCACCTCGGGCATCCTGGAGACCGAGCTCGCCTACCGCCAGCGCGATCCCGCCAGCGGCGCGCTGCCCGCCGCCTTCAGCTACGCCACCACGCACAACCCGTATTCGCTCAGCGAGTTCCTGCGCGAACACCTGGGCATCACCGGCCTGTCCATGACGATCTCCACCGCGTGTTCGTCCAGCGCCAAGGTGTTCGCCGCCGCCGCGCGCCAGATCGAGCTGGGCACGATCGACGCGGCCCTGGTCGGCGGCGTGGACTCGCTGTGCCTGACCACGTTGTACGGTTTCGCTTCGCTCGAACTCACCTCCGCCGAGCCCTGCCGACCCTACGACGCGGGGCGCGACGGCATTTCCATCGGCGAAGGCGCCGCCTACGCGCTGCTGGAGCGCGGCGCTGACGCCCCCGACGCGCAGGCCGTGTGGCTGCTGGGCGCGGGCGAGTCCAGCGACGCGCACCACATGTCCGCGCCGCACCCCGAAGGCCTGGGCGCGAAACTGGCCATGGAGGCCGCGCTGCGCTCGTCGTCCTTGAACGCGGGCGACATCCACTACATCAACCTGCACGGCACGGCCACGCCGGCCAACGACAGCGCCGAGGGCAAGGCCGTGGCCGCCGTGTTCGGTGACCGCGTGCCGTGTTCCTCCACCAAGGGCGCCACCGGCCACACCCTGGGCGCGGCCGGTGCGGTGGAAGCCGTGCTGTGCGCGCTCGCCCTGGTCGACGGCTATGTGCCCGGCAGCCCTGGCACGCGCGAGCGCGATCCCGCCATTCCGCTGCGCTACCAGCTGCGGGGCGAGCCCGCCGCGTTGCGCCACGCGCTCACCAACTCCTTCGGCTTCGGGGGCAGCAACTGCAGCCTGGTGTTCGGGAGGGCGCAGGCATGAACGCGCCCCTGACCGCCTGGATCACCGGCATCGGCCTGATCGCGCCGGGCCTGCCCGACTGGCCCAGTGCGCGCGCCGTGCTGCGCGGTGAGCAGGCCTGGACCTCCGCGCCCTCGGTGCTGCCCACGCCCACGCTGCTGCCGCCGGCCGAGCGCCGCCGCGCCAGCCGCGTGATCAAGCTCGCGCTGGGCATCGGCCTGGAAGCCGCGGCCGGCGCCGACGTGTCCACCCTGGCCACGGTGTTCAGCGCCTCGGGCTCGGACGGCCACAACTGCCACGCGCTGTGCGAGCAGCTCGCCACCGACGACCGCCACATCTCGCCCACGCGCTTCCACAACTCGGTGCACAACGCACCCGCCGGCTACTGGGGCATCGCCACGAAGTCGATGGCGCCGTGCCAGGTGCTGTGCGCCCACGACGGCAGCTTCGGCGCCGGCCTGATCGACGCGCTCGGCCAGGTGGTGCTGGACCGCCAGGCCACACTGCTGCTGGCCTACGACAGCGAGTACCCCGAACCCCTGTTCGCCAAGCGGCCCGTGGCGGACTGCGCGGGCGTGTCCCTGCGGCTCGAATGCGAGCCCTCGCCGGACGCGCTGGCGCGCATCACCGTGCAGACCACCGAAGCGCCCGCGCGGCCCCTGGAGCAGGCCACGCTGGAACCCTTGCGCGCGACCATTCCCGCGCTGCGTTCGCTGCCGCTGCTGGAGCGCCTGGCGCAAGGCCGCAGCGGTGAGGTCTGCATCGACTACCTGCCCGGCCTGCGGCTCGCGGTCCGGATCGACCCCGCATGAGCGCAGCGCCGGGCCGTTCCCAAGCAAGCTCGCACCGCGGCCCGCAGGGCGAAGGTGCGCCAGTGAGTCCGGCCACGCTGAACCACGCCGGCATCGCGGCCCGCATCCCGCACCAGGGCACCATGTGCCTGCTCGACGCCGTCACCGAGTGGTCGGCCGATCACGTGGTGTGCCGCGCCGTGGGCCACGCCGACCCGGCGCACCCGCTGCGCGCGCACGGCCGCCTGGGCGTGGCCAATGGCATCGAGTACGCGGCCCAGGCCATGGCGGTGCACGGCGCGCTGGTGGCCGGCACCGAGGCCGCGCCGCGCCAGGGTTACCTCACCAGCGTGCGCGGCGTCAGCCTGCACGCCGAGCGGCTGGACGACCTGCCGGGCCCGCTGGACGTGCGCGCCGAGCGCCTCTCGGGCGATGCCTCCAACGTGCTCTACCGCTTCACCGTGGGCCACGCCGGCCGCTGCCTGCTCGAAGGGCGCGCGGCCGTGGTGCTCGACGCCGACTCCCTGAACCCCAACAAGGACCCGCAGCCATGAAACGAGCCCTCGTCACCGGCGGCAGCGGCGGCATTGGCGCGGCGATCTGCCAGCGCCTGGCCACCGACGGCCACCACGTGATCGTGCACGCCAACCGCCAGCTCGACAAGGCCCAGGCCATCGCGTCGACCATCCGCGACAGTGGCGGCAGCGCCGAGGCCGTGGCCTTCGACGTGACCGACCGCGTGGCCACCGCCGCCGCGCTGGCCACGTTGACCGAGGCGGGTGCGATCCAGGTCCTGGTGAACAACGCCGGCATCCACGACGACGCCGTGTTCCCCGGCATGAGCGGCGAGCAGTGGGACCGCGTGCTCGATGTCTCGCTCAACGGCTTCTACAACGTGACGCAGCCGCTCACCATGCCCATGATCCGGAAACGCTGGGGCCGCATCGTGAGCATCTCGTCCATCGCCGGCCTCATGGGCAACCGGGGGCAGGTCAACTACGCGGCCGCCAAGGGCGCGCTGCACGCGGCGAGCAAGTCGCTCGCGCTCGAACTCGCCAGCCGGGGCATCACCGTCAATGCGGTGGCCCCGGGAATCATCGAGACCGACATGATCGAAGGCGCCTTCGACGCCGAGGCCATCAAGCGCCTGGTGCCCATGCAGCGCGCGGGCCGCGCGGACGAGGTGGCCGAGCTGGTGGCGTTTCTGGTGTCCGACAAGGCGGCCTACGTGAGTGGGCAGGTGATCTCCATCAACGGTGCGATGTGCTGAGGGCCTGCCTGTGAAACCTGAAAACCTGTCCCCGTTCATCCTGCTGTGCGGCCTCGCGGCGGGCCTGCCCGCACAGGCGCAGACCGAGACGCCCCCCACGCTGGAGACCTGCGCCGCCATCGGCGCCGCGGCCGACCGCCTGACCTGTTACGACAAGCTCGCCGGGCGCGCGTCGGCGCCTGCCGCCCCGGTGGCGCAGCAACCGTTCGGCGGCGAAGCGGCCACGGCGGACCCGACCCCCTCGCTGCTGTCGCAGTCGGGCGGGCAGCTGCCCCCGGCGGCCGCACCGGCGTCTTCCAGCAGCCTGCTGGCCAAGTTCTGGGAGCTGGACCCGGCCGACAAGCGCGGTGTGTTCAATTTCGTGGGTTACCACCCGAACTACGTGCTGCCCGTGCACGTCACCTCCCGCATCAACCGCTCGCCCCAGTCGCCGACGCAGGCGGCCGTGACCGCGCCCGACGATCGCCGGGAAGAGGCGAAATTCCAGCTGTCGCTGCGCACCAAGTTCCTGCAGAACGTGGGTTTTCCTGGCGCCGATCTGTGGGGCGCCTTCACCCTGCAGACGATGTGGCAGGTCTACAACCACGCCGACTCGCGGCCCTTTCGCAACACCGACTACCAGCCCGAGTTGATCTACGTGGTGCCCACCGCGCCGCAGTTCCGCGCCTTGCCGCTGGGTTGGCAATGGCGCTTCACCCAGCTGGGCCTGGCGCACCAGTCGAACGGGCAGTCCGACCCCTTGTCGCGCAGCTGGAACCGGGTCTACCTCGGTGCCGGCTTCGAGCGCGGCAACTGGACCTTCACGACGAAACTCAACAAGCGGCTGCGGGAACGCGAAGAGAACGACAACAACCCCGATCTCATCGACTACCGGGGCAAGGCGGAGTTCAACCTCGGGTGGGCGAGCGGGGTGCACACCGCGTCGCTGGTGCACCGCAGCACGCTGCGCGGTGGCAACCGCGGGAGCACGTCGCTCGAATGGACCTACCCCGTGGTGCGCGACCAACCCAATGGGCTGCGCTGGTACGTGCAGCTGTTCAGTGGTTATGGCGAAACGCTGTCGGACTACAACTTCCGCCAGACCAGCCTGGGCGCGGGCGTGAGCTTCCTGCAGTTCTGAGCCGGCCGTCAGGGATGGCGCAGCGCGCTGGCGCCGCGCGCCGCGCTGCGCAGCTTGGGTTCCACGATGGGCACCGTGAGCATGGTGCTGGCCACCGCCATCAGCAGCAGCGCGGTGAAGGTCTCGCTGGTGATCACCTGCTTGTCCAGCAGGATGTTGGCGAAGATGATCATGATCAGCGCCTTGGTCTGCAGCAGCCAGCCGATCAGGGAGGCCTCGCCCGGCGGCCACTTCAGCACGCGGCCGGCCAGGTGCACACCGATCAGCTTGCCACTGACCGAGGCCAGCAGCAGCAGGGCCGCCATGCCGAACACCGCCGCACCGCCCACGTCCCAGTTGGTGCGCAGGCCGGTGGAGAGGAAGAACACCGGCATGATCACCAGCAGCACGTGGTGGCGCAGCTGGTCCAGCTTGTCCTGGTCGAACCAGTCGGCGTCCATCACCACACCGGCCAGGAAGGCGCCCACCATGTAGTGCAGGCCCGACCAGTCGGCGCCGAAGGCGCAGACCGCGAGCCAGATCAGCGCGACGGCCCAGCGGTCGGCTTCGGCCAGGCGGCGCATCAGGTGGCGGAAGGCCCAGCTCAGCACGACGAAGGCGAGGATGAAGGCGCCCTGTTTGCCCACGCGCTGCCAGTCCATCAGGATCAGCGCGAGCACGCCCCAGATCGCGATGTCGTCCACGCTCGCGTAGCGCAGGATGCGCTGGCCCAGCGGCTGGCGCAGCAGCTGCAGCTTCTCCATCAGGAGGATCAGGATGGGCAGCGCGGTGACCGCGCAGGCCATGCCCACGCCGAGCACGAACTGCCAGGGCCGCGCGGACGCGCCCATCCAGCCCGGCATGCCCAGCATCACCAGCGCTGCCGCGCTGCCCAGCAGCAGCGGCGCGCCCAGGGCCAGACCGGCGGTGATGCCGCTCTCGCGCCGGTGTTTCCAGGCCTGGCGCAGGTCGAGTTCGATGCCCGCGATCATCACGAACAGCATCACGGCCCACCACGCGATGCCGTTGAGCGACTGGATCACCACCGGGCTGAAGACGAAGGCGTGGTACTCGGGGAAGGCCTTGCCCAGCACGCCGGGGCCGAGCAGGATGCCGGTGACGATCTGCACCACCACCAGCGGCGCCCAGTAGTCGGTGCGCCCCAGCCGCCAGATCAGCCACGGCACGGTGAAGATGATCGCCATGGCGATCAGGAAGATCTCGGTGGTGTTCATGGCGGTGCGGGTGTCAGCCGGTCAGGCGCCGCCAGAGCAGCAGGGGCAGGCGCAGCACGAAGCCGGTGAACAGGCGCGTGTGCATGCCGCTGAGCAGCAGGTTGTCGCGCAGGTAGTTGAAATGCGAGACGCCACCCTCTTCGGGCGTGAAGTAGCGCACCGGGGCGTCGATGTTGATCGGCCGCACGCCGGCCCAGCTCAGGCGCACCACGGCCTCGGGGTCGAAGTCGAAGCGGCGCATGAAGCGCGTGCCGTGCATCACGCGCATCAGCGGCGCGATCGGGTAGACGCGAAACCCGTAGAGCGAATCGCCGATGCCGAAGCCCAGCGTTTCCAGGTTGGCCCAGCCGTTCGAAAGCTTGCGGCCCAGCACGCGCACCAGGGGCGCTTCGGGACCGAACACCGGCTTGCCCAGCACCATGGCCTCGGGCTCGGCCTGCGAGGCGGCCATGAAGTCGGGGATCAGGGTTTCGGGGTGCTGGCCGTCGGAGTCCATGGTCAGCGCGTGCGTGAAGCCCTGCTGCGCCGCGACCGTGATGCCGTGCAGCACGGCCGAGCCCTTGCCCTGGTTCTCGGGCAGCACCAGCACGCGCAGGCCGGGGTCGCTGGCGGCCTCTTCGGTCAGCCAGTCGGCCGAGCCGTCGGTGCTGCCATCGACCACCACCCACACGGGCGTCCATTGCGCGCGCGCGGCGCGCACCGTGGCCAATACCTTGCGGCCCGGGTTGTAGCTGGGAATGAGGACCAGGTGCGTGGTGCTGGAAACGGGCATGGATCAGGCGGCGGCGGACGACGCCATCGGTGGGGAAGAGGGGTCGAGCATGGCACGGAAATAGTCTTCCAGCTCCTGCGTGAAGGCGCCCGGGTTGCGTGGCGCCTCGAAACGCCGGCCCAGGCGGATGCGGCAGGTCAGCGGCAGCAGGGGGCGGCGCCAGATCGGCCAGCCCTTGCCCAGGTAGGGGCTGGAAAACTCCACGATCAGTGTCTGCACCGGCACCTCGGCGCGGGCGGCGATCAGCGCGGTGGAGCGCGAGAGCGGGTTGATCGGGTTCGCCGGGTAGCCGCGCGTGCGCGTGCCCTCTGGGAAGATCAGCACCTGCGCGCCCTGCTGCAGCTCGCGGCGGCAGTTCAGCACGGCGGTGAGCAGGTTGTCGTTGCGCACGTAGCGCGCCAGGCGCGCGCCCGCGCCGAGCAGCGGGTTGTCCATCAGGTCGGCCTTCATGAAGCAGACCGCGTTGGGCAGGCGCGAGGTGATCAGCACGGCGTCGAGCAGCGAGGGGTGGTTGGCCGCGATGACCATGGGCCCCTGGTCGCGCAGCGCATCGATCTCGGACAGGTCGAAGCGGCAGGCGCACAGCAGGCGCAGGATGCCGACGTACAGCCGAAAGCCGCGCATGATGGCCTGGCGGCCGAGCCAGCGGCCCAGCGGCCGGGGCAACACCGGGTACAGGGCCAGCGCCGGTGGCGTCCAGCTCAGGCACACCAGCGCCAGCGCGCTCAGGCCCACCACCATCGCGAGGTGCTCGTACACGCTCCACAGCAGCGAGGTCGGGCGGGTCGCCGCCGTGCTCATGGCGACCCCAGCGGGTGGATGGCCTGGCTCTCGATTTCCACCAGCAGGTCGGCGCGGCAGATGTCGGCCTGCACGCACACCAGCGAAGCGCCGCGCAGCAGCGGCTGCAGCGTGCGCTGCACGGTGTCCACGTCGGCGGCGTGGCGCACGTAGGCGCGGTGGCTCAGGCCGGTGAACGAAAACGGCCGGCCCGAGCGCGCCACGCGGTTGGCCTCCTGCACCAGGCACTCGATGTTGCGCGCGGTCTCCTCGCACTGCGCGGCCACATCGCCGGGATGCACCGTGGCGTGCCCCACGATGCTGGCCGTGCCCGAGACGAACAGCGCCTCGCGCCCGCGCGGGTAGGCCAGCGCGGCGCGCGAAAAGGTGGGGGCGCGCGGCCCGTACTGCGAGGGGTAGCGCCAGGCACTCACCTGGCGCGGGTTCTCCAGCGGCACCACCGGCGAGCGGCCGGCCAGGAAGGCCACCGAGAGCGGGCCACCGGCCACGCCGATGGCGCAGGCCGCGGGCACCTGGCCGCCGGTCTCGCGCTGCGCGTGCACGAAGGCTTCGTAGCGGCCCAGGTTGAACTGGCGGTAACGCTCCAGCCCGTGCGACTCGCCGTTGATGTCGGCCATGTAGTTCCAGACCCGCCACAGGTGCGGCGTGCCCTGCGCGCGCAGCAGGCGGAACAGGCGCTCGTAGAGCAGCCGGCTCGCCGTCTGCAGCGGCGAGCCGCCCTCGGCCGGGGGGGCCTGTTCGGCCTCATTCAGCTCGATCACGCCATAGAGCAGTTCGGCGTTGCGGCACCAGTGGATGCCCTCGTCGCGGCCTTGGCGCAGTGGGCCGTCCACGCGCCAGTGCTCGTGCACCGCTGGCGCGCCCGCGGGCAGCACGGGCGCGCGCAGGGGCTGGTGCGGCCAAGCCATCGGGCCCAGGTCTTTCGGTTCCCCGATCGACATGCCGCCCAGCACCTCGCCGTCGGCGGGCGCGGCGGACGCCCGGCTGATGGTGTGTTGCAAGCTCACGGCGTGCGGGCCAGGGCGGTTTCGTCCGCGGGCCGGATGTTGACGCGGCGCTTGCGCCAGGCGTTGAACGCGCGGCGCGGCTGGGTGAGGTTGGCCAGCAGGTACAAGGTCTTGAAGGCCAGCATCGACCGCCCGATCGGCGCGCCGCCATACACGTCGCCCGCCAGCGTGGACAGCAGGGCTTCTTTCACGCGGAAGATGTTGCGTGGGCCCATGAAGAAGTCGCGCATGATGGGGTTGGTCACGCGGTAGATGAACCACGAGAACGCCTTCGGTCCGTGGCGGCTGTGGCGGTCGAAACGCCTGAGCGCCGCGCGCGCCTGTGCGGGCTGGCGCAGGCAGATGTCGATGGTCTGCGCGCCCAGCTCGCCGCCGTTCATGGCCAGCCACACGCCCGAGGAGAACACCGGGTCGATGAAGGTGTAGGCGTCGCCCAGCATCAGGTAGTTGTCGCCGTGATTGCGCTGCGCGGCGTAGGAAAAATTGCCGGTGGCCTCCACCGGCGCCACCCGGTGCGCGTCCTTCAGGCGCTCGGCCAGGCCCGCGCAGGTGGCCACGTTGTCCATCAGGAACTGCTCCACGCTGCGGCCTGCGCGCGTCTTCATGTGGTACGGCCAGGTCACCATGCCCACGCTGGTGACGCCGCCCGTGAGCGGGATGAACCAGAACCAGCCGTGGTCGAACCAGAAGATGGTGATGTTGCCCTCGGCCTCGCCGGTGTTGCGGCGCGCGTTCGCGAAGTGGCCGTAGACCGCCGCGCTGTTGTGGTTCGGGTTGCGTTCCTTGATCTTGAAACGGGATGCAAGAAATGTGTCGCGGCCCGAGGCGTCCACCAGGAATTTCGCGTTCCACACGCTGGTGCGGCCGTCGTCGTGCTCGGCGTGCACGCGCACCGAGCGGTCGGGCAGGAACTCCACCGAGCGCGCCTTGCAGCCTTCGTGCACCTCCACGCCTTTTCGGGCGGCGTTGCGGAACAGGATCTCGTCGAACTCGGCGCGCTTGACCTGGTAGGCGTAAGGCATGGACTTGTCCCAGGCGTCGGCGAACTCGAAGGTCTGGGTGTGCGCGTGGTGCGGCGAGACGAACTCGGCGCCCGGCTTGTGCTGCCCGATGGCGCGCACCTCGTCGGCCACACCCAGGCGCTCCAGCAGAGGCAGGTTGGCCGGCAGCAGGGATTCGCCGATGTGAAAGCGCGGGTGGTGCGCCTTCTCGAGCATCACGACGCGGTGGCCCTTGCTGGCCAGCAGTGGAGAGACGGTGGACCCGGCGGGCCCGCCACCGATCACGAGCACGTCACAGGTCTGGTGGTCGGCGCCTGGATGGTCTGGGTTCATGGCCGGGATGCTCGGGCAGTGGACAGTCCAAAATTGTACGGTGTCAAACGAAGGTGGTAGCGCCCGAAGCGGCATTGGTTACAAGCGCGGGGCGCTGAACTTTTCGGAGATGAGATTCACCCAGTCGAAGCCCTTCAGCTTTCTGGCAACGACCCCATGAACTCCAGCTTCCCCTCGTCCAGTGTTTCCATTCCACTCGGTGGGACGTCCCTGCACGGGGTCACGGATTTGATGAAAGACACGCAATTCAGAGAATTCACGAAAGAGATGGTGAAGAACTACGAGGACGCCCAGGAAGAGCAGAAGGTCCGGGAGGTGCCGGCAGAAGATGCCTTCGCTCAGGAAGTTGTCCGAAGCGCCAGCGCCCACCAGGCCCCCGTTCGCCTGAACCTCCTCAACCGCGGCGAGAAGAAGGACCAGGACGACCTCAACGGCAGCCAGCAGAAATTCATCTCTCGCCAGGGCGCGCCCTTGGTGCAGGTGCATGCCGAGCCACAGCTGTCCCCGCCGCCAAGGGTGCTTCGACCGGGCCTTCTTTCGCGCCTGAGCACGGGTTGCCTGAACTTCGTCCAGCGCTGCTTCGGGCGCCCGGCCGGCTGACCCGTCGCCCCTTCCCAATGCGGCCCACGGCCGCTTCGAGCGCCCGCCACAAGCCGCACAGCGTGGCATTTCTCGCACTTCATCGGAATGGATGGGCAGCGGGGCAATGAGCTTGTTACAAAATGCCGCATCGCCCTTGCCCGTGCGCGACGCCCATGGCGCGACAGGGCCATCGACCCGATCGGAGCACCATGCGACTGCACATTCCCCTGGCCGCCGTTCTTGTTGCCGCGCTGTTCAGCGCTGGGCCTGCCGCCGCCCAATCGCGCGGCGATCGGCTGACCACGGCGGAGCAGCAGTGCCAGCCCGGGCGCGAAGCGCGCGCCGCGGTCGCCAAGGGCGCGCCGGTCCCCGAAGGCGCCATGCCGCTGCAGGTGCCCGGCGCGGTCACCATCTCACCGCGCGAGGCCCACTGCATGATCGAGCAGATGGGGCTCGGGCTGGCCGTGGTCGCGGCCATGCGGACGCAGGACAAGATCCCGGGCACCCTGGTCGAAATGCCCCAGGTGGCCGGTGATTCGGACGAGATCCGCCAGGCGTACGCCAAAGCCTTTCAGCGGTTCACCGGGGGCGAGAAGGACACGCCCATGCTTTTCTACTGCCACCATGACCGCTGCCAGCTGTCGGTGTTCGCCGTGCAGCGGGCCGTGGAGGCCGGCTACCGCAAGCTCTACTGGTTGCGCGCGGGCAACAGCGGGTGGGTGAATGCCGGGTTGCCGCTCGAGCGCGATCTGGCGGCCAAGGCGTCGGCCGAGAAAGCCCAGGAGGCCACGCGGTATGCCCAGGTGGGTGTGCGCACCTGCGGCTTCGACGTCACCGACCAGGATTTTGTGGCGATCGCGCTGAAGTCGCCCACGGACCTGCTGCTGACCGCCAACCTGCGTTCGGCGGCCCAGCAGAGCAGAAACGTGCGCACGGAATGCCTCAAGGGCGTGCGCGAGCAAGTGGCGAAACTCGACACGCAAAGCCCCGCGCTGGCCGAGATCGACGCCCTGGTCGCCCGCACGCCGGAGGAGGTCGACCGGGCCTACAAGGCCGCCCGCGCCCGCGTCGAGGCCTCGCCTTCGACCCACCTCAAGGCGCCGTTGGACCAGATGTTCCTGCCTGCCTTGAAGATGGCCCTGGACGAGGCGCGCGCGTCGAGATCGGCGCGTCAGATGTGCGGGACCTTCGACCGCGCCATGCCCTCGAACCAGGCCCAATGGAACGCCGCCAAGACGGGACTCGATGAATACCGGACCTGTCTGGATCGCCTGGAGAGCCGGGCCGAGAGCGCGTTCACGCAGGCGGCCATGGGACACACCAGCGGCGGCGACTTCAATGCCGACGAGGCCGTCGCCCTGGTGACCGGGTCGGCGCGTTACCGCTGCTCCGTGCACGCCGCCTCGGGCTGCCTGCCGGACGCCAGCTGGGACCGCGTGGCCGTGGTCGCCACGCCCGCGAACATCGCCGCCTTCGAGAAAGCCCGCAGCGACCGGCGCAACCGGTCCAGCGACATCGACACCCTGCGCGCCGAGGCCAACAACTGGGTGGATCGCTTCAATGCCCACCTCGAGCAGCAGGAGGCGTCGCGTGCCCGCTCCAGCAGCGCCGGTGGCTACAACCCGGCACCATCGAACAGCGCCCCGCCGGTGCGCCGCTCGTACAGCACCTCGGCCCCCGGGATGAAATAGACCCCCGGCCTCAGAGCTTCTCGGTCTCGCCGCTGCGCGGCTGCCATTTCATGAGCCGCTTCTCGATCCGGCCCACGGCCGCGTCGAGCGCCAGCGCGAACAGCGTGAGCACGACGATGCCGGCCATCACGGTGTTGATGTCGAAGCTGCCCTCGGCCTGCAGGATCAGGTAGCCCACGCCCTGGCTCGACCCCAGGTACTCACCCACCACCGCGCCCACGAAGGCCAGGCCCACCGAGGTGTGCAGCGAGCTGAACACCCAGCTCGTGGCGCTGGGCAGGTACACGTGGCGCAGCAGCTGCTTCTGGCTCGCGCCCAGCATGCGCGCATTGGCCAGGATCACCGGGCTGACCTCCTTCACGCCCTGGTAGACGTTGAAAAACACGATGAAGAACACCAGCGTCACGCCCAGCGCCACCTTGCTGGCGATGCCCAGCCCGAACCACACCGCGAAGATGGGCGCGAGGATGATGCGCGGCATGGAGTTCATGGCCTTGATGTAGGGCTCCAGGATGGCCGAGGCCATGGGCGAGAGCGCCAGCCACAGGCCGCCGGCCAGGCCGCCGATGGCGCCGATGGCGAAGGCCAGCACGGTCTCGGTGAGCGTCACGCCCAGGTGCTGGTAGATGTCGGCGTCGCGCACGAACCAGGTCCAGATGCGCTCGGCCACGCGCAGCGGCTCACCGAAGAAGAAGGCGG
Source organism: Hydrogenophaga sp. FW305-3-2-15-A-LB1 (assembly GCF_058787875.1). Lineage (NCBI taxonomy): Bacteria > Pseudomonadati > Pseudomonadota > Betaproteobacteria > Burkholderiales > Comamonadaceae > Hydrogenophaga > Hydrogenophaga sp. FW305-3-2-15-A-LB1. Next base: position 22,821 of record NZ_JBYTAE010000016.1, read on the forward strand.
CCTGGCGGTCGTTGTCGAACATGAAGGGCGGCACCAGCCCGGGCGTGGTCATCAGGTACCAGAACACGATGAGCGCCACCAGCAGCGCCCCTTGCCACAGGCGCAGCGTGGAGGGCTGCGGTTTGATGTGCTTCCACATGGGTTCAGGCCGCCTTGAGTTGTTGCTGGTAGCCCTTGAGCACCTCCTCGCGCATCACCGCCCAGATGGCGGCGTGCAGCTCGACGAAGCGGGCGCTGGTCTTGATCTCGGCCACGTCGCGCGGGCGCGGGATGTCGATGGCGAACTCGCCGATCGGGTGGCTGGCCGGGCCGGCGCTGAGCACCACCACACGGTCGCTCATGGCGATCGCCTCGTCCAGGTCGTGCGTGATGAAGAGCACCGCCTTCTTCTTCGCGGCCCAGAGGTCGAGCACCTCGTTCTCCATCAGCTGGCGGGTCTGGATGTCGAGCGCGGAGAAGGGTTCGTCCATCAGGATGATGTCGGGGTCGAGCACCAGGGTCTGCGCCAGGCTGGCGCGCTTGCGCATGCCGCCGCTCATCTGGTGCGGGTAGCGGTCACCGAAACCGCCCAGGCCCACGCGGCGCAGCCAGTCCTCGGCCTGGGCGCGCGCCTCGACCTCGGCCACGCCACGGAACGACAGGCCCGCCATCACATTGCCCAAGGCGGTGCGCCAGGGCATGAGGCTCTCGGTCTGGAACATGTAGCCGGCGCGCGTGTTGATGCCCTGCAGCGCTTGCCCGAACACCCGCACGCTGCCGGTGCTGGGCGCGAGCAGGCCGGCCGCGACATTGAGCAGCGTGCTCTTGCCACAGCCCGTGGGGCCCACCACGCTCACGAACTCGCCCGCGCCCACGGTCAGGGTGACGTTCTGCACCGCCGTGTAGCGCTGGCCGGGGTCGTCCTTGCTGATGAAGGTGCAGGACACGCCCTGCAGGTCGATCGCGGCTGGACTCGTCACATCAACCCTTCGGGTATTTCGCGTTGGCCTTCTGCACGAAGCTGTTGGTGTAGACGGCGTTCAGGTCGAGCTTGGCCTTGGCCAGTTCGGCGTCCACGCTGGCCAGGGCGCGAAAGGCGGTGTCCGCGCCCTTGGCCGGGAAGCTGCCGTCGGGCGAGAGCGCGCCCTTGGCGGCCATGAAGGCGTCGATGTAGACCGCGCGGTCGCCCAGCAGGTAACTCTCGGGCACGGCCTTGATGATGTCGCCCGGGCCGGCGGCCTGGATCCACTTGTCGGCGCGCACGATGGCGTTGGTGAGCGCCTGTGCGGTGTTGGGGTTCCTGTCCAGGAAGGGCTGGGGCGCGTAGAGGCAGGCCGCCGGCATGGGGCCGCCGAACACCTTGGCCGACTCGGCGACGATGCGCGTGTCGGAGATGATCCTGAGGTCGCCCGAGCGCTGCAGCAGGGTGATGACCGGGTCGAGGTTGCTGATGGCGTCGATCTGGCCCGCGCGCATCGCGGCCACCGCGCCGTTGCCCGCGCCCACGCCGACGATGCTCACGTCGCTGGGCTTGAGGCCGGCCTTGGCGAGCACGAAGTTGACCATCACGTTGGTCGAGCTGCCCGGCGCGGTCACGCCGATCTTCTTGCCCTTGAGGTCGGTGATGGCGTGGTAGCCGCCCATGGTCTTGGGGTTGACGCCGAGCACGATCTGCGGTGCCAGGCCTTGCAGCGCGAAGGCGCGCATGGGCTGACCCTTGAACTGCATGTTGACGGTGTGCTCGAAGGCGCCGGAGACCACGTCGGCGCTGCCACCCACCACCGCGGCCAGGGCGCGCGAGCCGCCCGCGAAGTCGACGATGGTCACGTCCAGCCCCTCGGCCTTGAAGTAGCCCAGCTGTTCGGCGATGGTCAGCGGCAGGTAGTACAGCAGGTTCTTGCCGCCCACGGCGATCGTGACCTTGGGTTTCTCCAGGCCCTGCGCGAATCCGAACGGGGGCAGGACCGCGGCGGCCAGGCCACCGGCCATCAGGTGTCGTCTTTGCATGGGTGTCTCCTTGGTTGCGAGCGCCGCCAGGGCTGGGCGAAATGCCCCTGGGGGTATGTTGGAAACACCATGGTAGCCCGGGGCCCGGCCCCGCGCATCCGGGAAATCACGGCAGGGGCAGGCCGTCCACGAACACCTTGAGCTCGTTGGGCTCGAAGGCGGTCCATTGTTCGTTGCTGGTCAGTGGCGTGGTCACGACCACGGCGGCGCGGTCGCCGGGGTGGTTGAGTTCGGCGAAGTTCACCGTCCAGTCCTGGTCCATCAGCGTGGCCTGGGCGAACGGGTGCTGGCGCACCAGCCAGTGCAGCTTGGTGCTGCAGTGGGCCCACAGGGCCTCGCCGTTGGAGAGCAGGAAGTTGAAGGTGCCGAACTGGCGCACCTGCGGCACCAGCTCGCGCAGCGTGAGGGTGAGTTCGCGCACGTCGGGCAGGCCGGCGTGCGACTTGGCGAGTTCCTGCATCAGCCAGCAGAAGGCGCGCTCGCTGTCGGTGGTGCCCACCGGGCGGAAGTGGCTGTGCAGCGTGGGCGCGTAGTCCTTCAGGTCGCCGTTGTGCGCGAACACCCACTGGCGGCCCCAGAGCTCGCGCACGAAGGGGTGGGCGTTTTCCAGCGCCACGGCGCCGATGGTGGCCTTGCGCACGTGGGCGATGATGTTGCGGCTCTTGAGCGGGTACTGCTGCAGGAAGGCGGCCATCGGCGAGTCGGACGCGCTCTGGTGGTCCACGAACAGCCGCAGACCCTTGCCTTCGAAGAAGGCGATGCCCCAGCCATCGGCGTGGTGGTCGGTTTTGCCGCCGCGCTGGCAGAAACCGGTGAAGCTGAAGGCCGCGTCGGTCGGCGTGGCGCAGTTGAGTCCGAGCAGTTGGCACATGGTGTTTATTGTGATGCCTGGGGCTTGGGCGCCGCCTTGAGTCTCAGCGCGGCGGTCAGTGCGAGCGCACAGATGGCCGCGAGCATCAGAAAAGTTTCCTCGAACGCCGCCACGCGCGCCGGGGTGGCCACGCCGCCGGTGGTGAGCTGCGCGCCGTGCGCGGCCAGGCGCCATTCGAGCACGATGCCGCACAGGCTCACGCCGGCCGCGCCGCCGAGCATGCGCAGGAAGTTGATGACGCTCGCGCCCTGTGCGATGTCCACGCGCTCCAGCCCGCGCATGGCGCCGATGTTGAGCGAGGGCAGGATGAAGCCCAGGCCGATGCGGCCCACGATGGCCCAGGTGACCAGCAGCGGGATGATCTGCGCCGGGCGGCTGGGGTCGATGGTGGCCATGAGGCCGAACGACGCGGAGAGCAGCACCAGGCCGATGCTCACCAGCCGGTGCGTGGGCTGCTCGTCGGCCAGGCGCCCCACCACCGCGATGGCCACCGCCAGCACCAGCCCGGCCGGCAGCAGGATGGTGCCGACGTGGGAGGCCGACAGGCCCAGGCCGCTCTGCATGTACACGGGCAGCAGGTAGGTGGAGCCGAACAGGGCGATGCCGTAGATGAAGGCCACGATGCTGCCCATCGCGAAGCGCCGGTCCTGGAACAGCGTGAGGTTCATGAGCGGGTCCGTGCCCTGGTCGGGCTGGCGCCGGCGCGCGCGCAGCGTGCGCCGCTCCAGCACCACGAAGGCCAGCAGCGCCAGCAGCGCGCCGCCCAGCAGCAGGGTGGCGGTGGTGGCGGTGCCACCGTGCAGTTCGACCAGGCCGTTGAGCAGGCACAGCGTGCCCACGGCGGCCAGCAGCAGGCCGCGCCAGTCCAGCCCGCCGCCCTGCGGGTTGGCCGCGGCGCCGCCCGGCGAGGTGGTGGGCACGAAGCGGTGCGCGAGCCAGAGCGAGGCCAGGCAGAACGGCACCACCATGAAGAAGATCGAGCGCCAGCCGAAGCCGTCCACCAGCAGGCCGCCGATGCTGGGCCCGAGCGCGGGCGCGAGCACCACGCCCATGCCGAAGATGCCGCTGGCCCGGCCCTGCTCGTGGGGCTGGAAGGCGCGCAGGATGATGATGGCCGGGATCGGCTGCACCACGCCCGCGGCCAGGCCCTCGGCCACGCGCGCGGCCAGCACCACCGGGTAGTCGTTGGCGAAGCCGCCGGCCATGCCGCCCGCCATCAGCAGGCACATGCAGCCCACGTAGGTGCGCCGGTAGCCGTAGCGCGCCAGCAGCCAGGGGGTGGTGAGCATGGAGACCGTCATGGCCGCCATGAAGCCCGAGGTGACCCACTGCGCGCGCTCCTGGCCGAGCGTGAAGTGGTGGCTCATGTCGGGGATGGCCACGTTGATGATGGTGGACGACATGATGGCCGCCATGGTGCCGACCATCACCGAAAGCAGCAGCAGCCAGCGGTAACGCTCGCCGTACCGTTCGCGCAAAGCGGGCAGGGAGTGGTCGGGCGGTGGGCTCATGGGGTGGGTGCCGTGGTGACGGTCAAGCTTAGCGCCTTTGCGGGCCGGACCGCGAACGGGCGCGTGTCATCGGGCACCGTAGGGGGGTCGGGTATATTGCCCCAGGTCTTTTTGTCTCTCTCCGCGCCCTTCTCCCTCCATGCCACCTGTCCCGAACGCTTCACTGATCATTCGCGGCCTGCTGCTGCTGATCGTGGCGGCCGGTGTCTACTTCTTCCGTGGTTTCCTGGTGCCGGTGCTGGCCGCGCTCATCATCGGGTTCGCCAGCTGGCCGCTGTACCGCCGTGGCGTGCGCGCCTGCGGCGGGCGCACCGCGCTGGCGGCCAGCCTGGCCCTGGTGGTCGTGGTCGTGGTGCTGGTGGTGCCGCTGAGCCTGGCCCTGCACTACGCGCTGAAGGAGGCGGGTGGGCTGGTGGCCTGGCTGCTGGACGTGAACCGCTACGGCGCCCCGCCGCCGCAGTGGATCGAAGCCCTGCCCTGGGTGGGCGAGACGCTGGCCACCTACTGGCGCGAGCACCTGGGCGAGCCGCACGCGCTGGGCGACTGGATCCAGCTGCTCAGCGGCCAGCACATCGGCAACATCTACCGCATGGTGCTCAGCGCCACGGGCGATGCCGTCAACCTCGCGCTGACGGTGCTGTTCATGCTGATCACGCTGTTCTTCGTCTACAAGGACGGCGCGCGCATCGCCGGCCAGCTCGACACCATCGGCGAGCGCATCCTGCCGCTGCAATGGCAGCGTTTCTCGCGCGTGGTGCCGGCCACCGTGAGCGCCACCGTGACCGGCCTGGGCCTGATCGCCATCGGCGAGGGCGTGGTGCTGGGCGTGGCGTACTGGGTGGCGGGCGTGCCCTCGCCGGTGCTGCTGGGCGTGGCCACCGGTTTCATGGCGCTGATCCCCGGCGGCGCGCCGCTGTCGTTCAGCCTGGTCTCGCTCTACCTCGTGGGCTCGGGCCACCTGTGGGCCGGCGTGGGCCTGTTCGCCTGGGGCTCGATCGAGCTCTTCATCGTGGACAAGACCCTGCGCCCGCGCCTGGTGGGCGGGCCGGTGAAGCTGCCCTTCCTGCCGACCTTCTTCGGCCTGGTGGGTGGCGTGAAGACCATGGGCCTCGTCGGCCTGTTCGTGGGCCCGGTGCTGATGGCGCTGCTGGTGGCGATCTGGCGCGAGTGGCTGCACAGCCTGAGCGCGGCGCCCGCGCCGCCGCTGGTGCCGCCGCCCGAGGCGGACCAACCGCCGCGCGAGCCCTAGCCGGCCGCTTCGCGCGCGGCGCGCAGGGCCTGGGCCACGCAGGCCGCGCAGATGCAGGCCTGGCCGCGCGCGACCTCGGGGATGCGCTTGAACAGATCGGGGCTGAAGGTCGCGCCCACGCACCAGCAGGGCGGCTGGGGTTCACCGGTCTCGCGCTGGATTTCCATCGCGCAGCGGTTGTCGGCGCCGCAGAGCGGGCAGCGGCCGGGGTCGATCGTGGGGGCGGACATGGCGCATAGGGTACTCGCCCCGCGCCGCCGCGTCAGCGCTGGGCCTGGCGCTGGCGCGCCGCGGTCTGCCGGCCGGCCCGCTTCTTCCACCAGATCCAGACGCCCGTGCCGCTGAGCCCCGCGCTGGCCAGGCCAAGCAGGAACACGGCGAGCTTGAAGGGCTGGCCCCACACGTCGGCCATGTGCAGCGCGAGCAGCCAGGTGGTGAAGGTGTCGCCGCCCGATTCGCCGGTGGGCACGTAGCTGCCCAACCGTGCGCCGGTGGCGGCGTCGAAGTCCAGCGAGGTGGTGCCGCGCCGGTCGCGGATGTCGCGGTCGCTGCGCACGCGGTAGTGGAAGCTGCCCCGGTGGGGGCTGTACGACAGGCGCTCTTCGTTGAGCACGTTGAAATCTTTTTCGCGCGCGAGCTCGGCCATGAGCGCGCGGCCCTGCGCCAGCCCGGCGTGCCAGCCCATGGCGGGTTCGTCGCGCGGCACGGGTTTCACGGCCGGCGCTTCGGTCCGCTCCTGCGTGCCCGCCAGGCTGTGCATGGTGGGGTAGTAGACCTCGCGCAGGTTGAAGGCCACGCTGGACCAGGCGAACACGAACATCCAGGCCCACAGCCAGAGGCCGCCGGCGCGGTGCAGGTCGAACCATCGCTTGTAGCGGCCCTGCGCCCAGCGCACCCGCCAGGCCGGTGCCCAGCGCGTCCACCAGCCGGTCGCCCGCGTGTCGGCGCGTGGGCCGCGCGAGCGCGGCAGGGTGAGCGCCGCGCCCACGAAACAGTCCAGCGTCCACAGCAGCGCGATCACGCCGAAGGCGTAGGTGCCCACCGTGCCCAGCGCCACCTGGTAGTGCAACCGGTAAATGAAGGGCATGAGGTTGCTCCAGCCCTGGCTGATGTGGCCCCAGCGCCGCCCGCCCAGCACCTCGCCGCTGTAGGGGTCGACGAAGACCTCGTCCTCCTCGATCGGCCGGTGGCGGCCGGTGGCCGGGTCTTCCGGCCCTTCGATGAAGAACACGGCCGGCGCGCCGGCGGGCTGCGTGAGCGGCACGAAGTTGACCTCGGCCTGCGGATGGCGCGCGAGCACCTGGTCGCGCAGCACCAGGGCCGGCAGCGGCTGCGCGCCGGCCGACGACGGCACCACGCGCAGCCAGCGCGGGTTGATCGCCGCGTCGAAGGCGTGGTACCAGGCCAGCGCGGCGCCGGTGAGGCCGGCCAGGATGAGGAAGGCCGCCATCACCAGCCCCACGTACCGGTGCAGCCACACCAGGCCGTTGCGCAGGCCGACCGGCATCAGAAGCGCAGGGTCGCGGTCAGGCGCAGTTCGCGGCCGGGTTCGCGCGAGCCCACGATGCCCTCATAGCCCGGGATGCGCTGGAAGTCCTCGTTGCTCGCGTGGTCCAGGTAGTCCTTGTCGAACAGGTTGCTGATCGCGAAGGTCAGCGTGAAGCTGTCGCGGCCGGTCGGGCGCCAGTTGGCGTAGAGGTCGTGCACCGCGTAGCCGGGCTTGCGCACGCGGCCCACCGGCGTGTCCAGCGAGCCGATGCCCTGCACGAAGCGGCCGGCCCAGCCCACGTCCACGCGCGAGGTCACGCGCCAGTCCACGCTGGTGGTGAGGGTGTTGCCCATGCTCGCGCCCAGGCCGTTGTGGTCGTACACGTTGAGCCGCTGGCCGTTGAGCGTGGCGCGGTTGTGGTGCAGGCCGGCGCCGAGCTGCACCTGCTTCCAGTCGTAGGTGGTGTGCAGCAGCGCGCCGCGCGAGCGCAGTTCGCCCACGTTGAAATAACGCGCGGGATTGCCGATGGGGTCGGCGATCACGTCGCGGATGGTGGTGTCGTAGACCTTGCCGTTGAAGCGCCAGGCGCTGCGCGTGTACTCGAAGCCGAGCTCCGAGGTGCGGGCGCGCTCGGGCCGCATGTTGGGGTCGTTGGTGATGGTGTCGAGCTTGAAGGCGTCGCGGATCTTGGGGCCGCGCAGCGCGCGCGAATGCCCGGCCAGCAGGGCCAGCTGCGGGGTCACGGCGTAGCGCACGCTGGCGTTGGGGCTCGTGCCGCTGTGGCTGAACGACAGGCCGTTGGTGTCCTTGAGCGTGTAGCGGTCGTGGCGCGCGCCGAGGTCGAGCGTGAGTTCGGGCGTGAGGGTGATGCGGTCCTGCACGTAGAAGCCGGTCACGCCGCCGCGCTCGCGCTCGGACGTGGGGTTGGTGGCCGGGCCGGCGCTGCTGCGGTCCTTGCGGTGGTCCACGCCGTAGGTGATCTCGTGCCGCTCCAGGTGCGAGGTGTTGCGCAGGTCGAAGCCGGTGGATTCGATGCTGCCCCGGTAGCGGCCCCAGCGGCCGATCACGTTCTGCTCGATGTCGGTGTCGGTCTGGTAGAGGTTGAAGGCGACGTCGAACAGCGGGTTGGACGCCGGGCGGTAGGTGTAGCCCAGGTTCCAGGTCTCGCGCTCGCTCTGCAGCGGGTAGGCGCGGTTGAAGCTGCTCGCGATCCACTGCGGGCGCTGGGTGCGCAGGCCTTCGTCCTCGTGCCGGTCGTAGCTCAGGCGCACGGTGTGGTCCTGGGCCAGCTTGCCCACGAGCTTGAAGAAGCCCAGCGCCTGCTGCGAACCGGTGTTGGCGACGCGCCGGCCCGCGCCGTCCTGGTAGTCCTTGAAGTCCTGGTCGGTGAGCGCGGCCATGGCCGACCAGTTCTCGGCGAGGCGGCCGTACACGCTGGTGTGCAGCTTGAGGCCTTCCGAGTTGCTGAAGTAGCTGCCCTTGAGCAGCGCGCCCACCGACTGGCCTTCGCGCAGCAGGTCCTCCGGGTCCTTGGTGACGAAGCGCACCACGCCGCCGAGCGCGCCCGGGCCGGCGGTGGCGTCGCCGGTGCCGGGGCGCACCTCGACGCGCTTGATCAGCTCGGGCTCGAGCTGCACGCGCCCGGTGTGGTGAAAGGCCTGGGCCACCTGGCCCGCGCCGTCGATGGTGACGTTGAGCAGCGTGTCCTCGACGCCGCGCAGGTAGATCTTCTGGGCAATGGCGTGGCCGCCGCCCACGGCCATCTCGGGCTGGCTGGCGAACACGTCCTCGAGGTCGTTCGCGGCGTGGCGCTCGAGCGTGCGCGCGGTCACGATGCCGGGTTCGACCGGGCCGGGCTCGCCGTCGAGCCGAAAGGTGCCGGGGCTGGTGCGCTCGGCCACCACGCGCACCTCGCGCAGCGCGCGGTCGGCCGCGGGCGCGGCCGAGGCCGGGCGCAGCACCACGCTGCCGCCTTCCAGGTGGGCGTCCAGCCCGCTGCCGGCGAGCACGCGCTCCAGCGCCTCGCGCAGGCTCATGGTGCCGCTGAGCGCCGCGGCCGACTTGCCGGCGACCAGTTCGGCGTTGACCGAGATCGCCACGCCGGCCTGGCGCGCCAGGGCATTGAGGGCCTGGCCGAGCGGCTGCGCGCCGAGGTTGAAGGCGTGCGGCGCCGCGAGGGCGGCCGACGAGGCGCCCTGGGCCAGGGCGGCGGAGGCCCCCAGGGTGGCGAGGGCGGCGGCGCAGGCCAGCACGGTGGCGCGCCAGCGGCGCGGGGCGGAGGGCAGGGAACGGGGCATGGAAAAAGGTCCTTTCAGCAGGGTGGTCTGCTGTGAAGACGCGGCCCGCGCCCGGAACCGGACAATTTTTTTCAGCGCCGCGCGGCGGCGATGCGCACGCCGCCGTCGGCCAGGCGCTCGGTGCGCACCGGCAGGCTGGCGGGCAGGCTGTCGACGAACACGCCCGGCGAGCGCAGCGGGAAGCTGCCGGTCAGGCGCAGCCGCGCCAGCGCCGGGTCGTCGTCGAGCCGCAGCGGCGCGCCGAGGTAGTGATTCCAGCGCGCGACGGCCTGGGGCAGCGGGGTGTTGTCGAACACCAGCCAGCCCTGGCGCCAGGCGGCGATCTCCGCCGTGGCCACCGGGTGCACCGGGCCCAGGGCCTGCGCCTCGGTGAGCACCGCCTGGCCGGCGCCGAGCACGGTGTCCACCGGCCGGGCCAGCGCGGCGCCCACGCCGCCTTCGGGCAGGGGACCGGCCCACACCGCCACGCGGCCTTGAGAGACGGCCACGCGCATGCGCGACTGCCGCGCCTCGACGGTGAACACCGTGCCCAGCACGCGGACCTGGCCCCAGCGCGTCATGACGAGGAAGGGGCGGTCCGCGTCGGCCGCCACGCTGAACTGCACCTCGCCCTCGTCCAGCCAGGCCTCGCGGCGGTCGCGGTACAGCGCGATGCGCACGCGCGTGTGGGCGTCCAGCGCCAGGCCGCTGCCGTCGGGTAGGGTGGTGGTCTTGATCTGGCCGCGCGGCGTCTGCAGCGCCACCTCGTGCAGCGCCTGCCGCCAGTGCCAGCGCGCCAGTGTGCCCGCGCCCAGGAAGAGGGCGCCCAGGCCCAGCACCGAGAGGGCCTTGCGCCGGCCGCCGCGCAGGCGCTCCTGGTGCGAGGCCGGCAGAGGCAGCTCGCCGCGCAGGGCGTCGGCGCTGGTGGCGTCCCAGCCGGCGCGCGCGGCGCCGTAGGCCGATTCGTGCGCCGGGTGGGCGCTGCGCCAGCGCGCCAGGGCCTCGCGCGCGGTCTCGGCGGTGCGCGCGTCGCCGCCGTGCACGCGGGCGATCAGCAGCAGGGCGTGTTCGAGTTGCGCGCGCGGCGAGGTCGCGGGCGCGTGAGGAGGGGTGCGGGTGGCGGGCATCGGCTCAGGCGGCGTGTGCCGTGGCCAGGTCCATCAGGTCGCAGACCGCGCGCACCACGTGCTTTTCGATCGCCTCGACGCTCACGCCCTGGTGCTCGGCCGCCTCGGCGTGCGTGTGGCCATAGACGCGCACCAGGATGAAGGCCTCGCGGCGGCGGCGCGGCAGCGTGGCCAGCCGCACGGCCAGCCGCGAGAGCTGCTGGCGCGCGCTGGCGATGCGGTCGGCCGAGGGCGCTTCGTCGCGGTGGATCAGGCCCAGCGTCTCCAGCATGCCGGCCTCCACCCGGCGGCGGCGCGCGTCGTCGATGACGATGTTCTTGCCCGTGCGGTACAGCAGGGCGCGCATGTCGCGCACCAGCGCCTGGCCGTCCATGCCCAGCACGCGGGCGTAGCTCTCCTGCACCACGTCGGCCGCCGCTTCCCGGTTCTGGAGCGCGCGCGAGAAGTAGTTGAGCAGCTCGGCGTAGTAGTGCGTGGCCACGGAAGGGAAGATGTGTAAATGAGAGTTATTCGCAATTATGCACGGTGTGCCACCGTGCGCAGGCGACAGCCCGTCGGCGCGCGCGTGGCTACCATGGGCCGCATGAGCGCCGACCCCACCCCTTCCGAAGGCCGCATCCGCACCGAGGTGCAAGGCCCCGTGCTGCTGATCGCGATCGACCGCGCGGCCAAGCGCAACGGCTTCACGCCGGCCATGCTGCAGGCCCTCGCCGAGGCCTACACCCGGCTCGACGACGACCCCGCGCTGCGCGTGGGCGTGCTGCACGCCGAGGGCGACCACTTCACCGCCGGGCTGGACCTGCCCAGCTTCGCGCCACTGATGCAGCGCGGCGAACGCGCCATCGCCGAGGGCTTGGTGGACCCGCTCAACCTGGGCCGCCCTGGCCTGCGTCGCCGCACCAAGCCGATGGTGGTCGCGGTCAAGGGCATCACCTACACGCTGGGCATCGAGCTTATGCTGGCGGCCGACATCGTGGTCGCGGCCGACGACTGCCGCTTCTCGCAGCTGGAGGTGCAGCGCGGCATCATGGCCACGGGCGGCGCCACGCTGCGCATGGCCGAGCGCGCGGGCCTGGGCAACGCCTTGCTGCACCTGCTGACCGCCGACGTGTTCGACAGCGCCGAGGCGCTGCGGCTGCACTTCGTGCAGCGCGTGGTGCCCGCCGGCAGCGAGCTCGACGAGGCCCTGCGCATCGCGCAGGCGATCGCCCAGCAGGCGCCGCTGGCGGTGGTGGCCACGCGGCTCAACGCGCTCAAGGCGGTGGAGGAAGGGCCGACGGCGGCGGCCGACGAATTCGAGGCCACGCAGCGGCGCCTGGCGAACAGCGAGGACGCGCGCGAAGGCGTGTTGTCCTTCCAGGCCAAGCGCGCCGCGCGCTTCACCGGGCGCTGAGCGGCGCCGTCCCGGCCAGGGCCGGCTCGCGCCGGCGCCCGAGGCGGCCCAGCGGTTGTTCCACCGCGTGGTGGAACAGGGCCCCCGCCACGTTGCACGCGAGCCAGGCCAGCAGCACACCGAGCGTCTGCACCTCGGCGTCGGCGCTGCCGTAGCGCGTGAACAGCGCGTTGACCACCAGCGCGATGGGGAAGTTGAGCAAGAACACCGCGTAGGAGATGCGGCTCAGGTAGGCCACCACGCGGTTGCGCGGCCAGGTGAACAGCCAGCCCTGGCGCTGCGAGCAGGCCAGCGCCAGACACACCGCGAGCGCCAGCGCGATGCGCTCGCGGAAGTCGATCGCCAGCGCCAGCAGCGTCATCGCCACCAGGGCGCCGAGCAGCCAGCGGCCGCTGCGCCAGGCCTCGTCGCTGTGGGTGGCCCACCAGGTCAGCGCGCCCAGGCCGTAGGCGCCGAAGAAGTACAGCGCCCAGCTGTCCCAGTCGCTCTCGCGGTTGAAGTGCAGCAGCGAGGCTGCCACCACCACCACCACCAGCGCCTGCGCCCAGGCGCCGGCCGCGTGCTGGCGGCGCGCCAGCCAGAGCAGGCCCAGCAGCAGGGCGTAGAGCTGGAAGTCGATCGCCACGTACCAGACGCCGGCCGAGAGCGAGTCCACGTCCAGCAGGGTGTGCAGCAGCAGCGCGTGCGAAATGAACTGCCACAGCCCGGGCGGCGCGGAAAGCGAGTCGTGCGCCATCCACAGGCGGGCCAGTTCGGTGCACAGCATGGCGACCAGCAGCGAGGCGATGTAGGGCAGGGCGGTGCGCACGTAGCGCTGGCCGACCTGGCCCAGCGGCGAGGCGGCGCGCAGCACGCCGTCGGGCGCGAGGCTGCGCGCCGCGAGGAAACCCGCGACCACCAGGAAGACCTGCACCGCCATGCGCGCGTCCTGGCTGAACCAGGTCACGAGTTCGGGCGCGAGCCGGTGCGTCCAGTCCGACATGGGGCCGTAGAAGGCGAGGTGGTGCAGCACGATCAGCTGCGAGCCCACGGCCTTGAGCAGGTCGATGAACATCAGGCGCTCACCCGCGCCGAGGCTTGCAGCGGCCCTCACAGCGCCGCCACGCCGCCGTCGCTGCGCGGGTCGGCCGCGCCCTCGATCACCCCGTCGGGGTGGCGCACCAGCGCGCCCGCGTGGCCCATGGTGTCACTGAAGGCCTCGGGCAGTTCCTCGATCACGTGGCCGGCGTCGCGCAGGGCCTGCACCAGGGCCGGGTTGAAGCGGCTCTCCAGCTTGAGCGTGGTGCTCTTGTCGCCCCAGGTGCGTCCCAGCAGCCAGCGCGGCGCGCTCACGGCCTGCTGCAGCGGCTGGCCAAAACGCGCGTAGCGCGTGAACACCGCGGCCTGCGTCTGCGGCTGGCCTTCGCCGCCCATGGTGCCGTAGGGCATCACGCGGCCGTCGTCGAACAGCGCCAGCGAGGGGTTGAGCGTGTGAAAGGGCTGGCGGCCCGGCTCGAGGTGGTTGAGCGCCTGCGGGTCGAGCGAGAAGCTGGTGCCGCGGTTCTGCCAGCAGATGCCGGTGTCCTGCAGCACGGTGCCCGAACCGAATTCCCAGTACACGCTCTGGATGAAGCTGACCGAGCGGCCCTGGGCGTCGATCGCGCCCATCCAGATGGTGTCGCCCGGCGCGGCCGGGTCGGGCCAGGGCAGGGCCTGGCGCGGGTCGATCTGCGCGGCCAGGGTGTCCAGCGAGGCGGCCTCCAGCAGGCTTTGCGGGTCGGCCGGCAGGCGCCCCGGGTCGGTCACCACGCGGTCGCGCACGCGGAAGGCGCGCTTGGTGGCCTCCACCAGGCCGTGCAGGTGCTCGAAGCCCTCGCCTTCGCTCACGCCCAGGCGGTCGAACAGGCCGAGGATCATCAGCGCCGACAGGCCCTGCGTGGGCGGCGGCAGGTTGTAGACCGTGCTGTCCTTCAGGCGCACCGCGAGCGGTTGGACCCGCTTCGCGCGGTAGGCCGCGAGGTCTGTGGTGCGCAGCGGGCTGCCCAGGCGCTCCAGCTCGGCACCGATGCGCCGGCCCAGCTCGCCGCGGTAGAAGTCGTCCAGGCCGCGTTCGGCCAGCGTGGCCAGGGTCTGGCCCAGCGCGGGTTGCCGAAGCAGGTGGCCGGGCTCGGGCGGCTGGCCGTCCACGAGGTAGGTGGCGGCGAAGCCCGGCGCGTCCTTCAGGCCGTCGAGCTTCTGCCGGGTCAGGGCGGACTGGCTGGTGCTCACCACCACGCCGTCGCGCGCGTGGCGGATCGCGTCGGCCAGCAGGCGCGCCAGCGGCAGGGCCTGGCCCCAGGGCGCGGCCAGGTTCAGCGCTTCGGCCCAGCCGCCGAGGGTGCCGGCCACGGTGAGCGCGGCGGTGGGGCCGCGCGCGGGGATCTCCTGCGCACCGGCATAGAAGTCGCGCGTGGCCAGCGCGGCGGCCGGTCCGCTGGCGTCGATCGCCACCACCGGCTGCCCGGGTTCGTGGATCAGCCAGAAACCGTCGCCACCGATGGCGTTCATGTGGGGGTAGACCACGGCGATGGCCGCGGCGGCGGCCACCATGGCCTCGACCGCGTTGCCACCGTCGCGCAGCACATCGCGCCCGGCCTGTGCCGCCAGGTGATGGGGTGCGACCACCATGCCGCCCAGGGCCTTGTGGGTATGGATCATCGGAAACGGTCTCCTGCGCGTCGGGAAATGAACATGGGGCAAACCCGTTATTGTCGCGGCGCCGCGAAGGGCCAAATCCGGGCCGTTGACGCGCCAGCGACGCCGGGGCATAGACTGGGCCGCATGAGTTCCCCGTCCTGGCCTGTGCTGCCCACCCTCATCGCCGTTCTGCTGGTGGTGCTGCTCGCGACCTCGGGCTGCGCGGTCTGGCGCATGGGCCAGGCCCGGGAGCTGGCCCAGCGCAGCGAGCCGCTGCAGCAGGCCCCCGCGGACGCCACGCTTCGCCTGCTCATCGTGGGCGACAGCACCGGCGTGGGCACCGGTGCCAGCGACCCGCGGCACAGCCTGGCCGGCCTGCTGGCGCAGGCCTACCCGAGGCTGCACATCGACAACCGCGCCAGCGATGGCGCGACCTTCGCCCAGGTGATCGGCCAACTCGAGGCCGCCACCGCGCGCCACGACCTGGTGCTGGTGCAGGCCGGCGGCAACGACGTGATCCGGCTGCGCGCGCTCGACGGCGTGCGCGCCGACATCGAGCGCGTGGCCGTGCTCGCCCACGCGCGCGGCACTCGCGTGCTGCTCATGCCGGCGGGCAACGTGGGCAACGCGCCCTTTTTCTTCGCACCGGTGTCCTGGCTCATGAGCTCGCGCGCCCGTTCGATGCATGGCTTCGTGCGCGAGGCCGCGGCGCGGCACGGGGCGGTGTACGTGAACCTGTTCAAGGAGAAGGCGGACGACCCGTTCGCCCAGCGGCCTGAGCTCAACGCGGCCGATGGCCTGCACCCCAGCGACGCGGGCTACCGCGTGTGGTTCGACGAACTCATGGCGCAAGGCCGGCTCGAGCCCGTGCTGGCGCCCGCGAAGGCGCGCTAGCGCTGCGGGGTCTTCAATCGGCTGGCGCGAACTGCGCCAGCAGGGCCTCGCCCCAGGCCCAGGGGCCGGTGACCGTCAGCGTCACCGTGGTCCATTCGCCGTCCGCCCGCACCTGCTCGTCGGCGTCCCACGCGCCGCCCTCGTCGAGCGGGCCGCGCGGGCCCGGCGCGTGGGCCTCGGCCCAGTCCAGCACGGCGCGCACCTCGGTCATCACGTCGGGCAGCTGCGCGGCGCGCACGCTGGCCATGGCGTCCCAGGTGCCGGTGCCTTCGCCGTCGTCGCTGGCGTCAAAAAGCAGGTAGTTCATCAGGGGCATGGCGGCGAGCTTAGCCGGTCCGCCGAACGCTGTTCAGGGTAAACCCGTATTTGGTTGATATTGCAACTGGTTGGCAATGCAACCATAATTCGGACCATCAACACCGATGCCATTTCCCCCGAGTGGCGCAACAACCAGGAGACACCCATGTCCATCTCACGACGCGTTCTCTGCGGCACGGCCCTGGCGGCCGCCGTCCTGTCCACCGCGCCCGTCCACGCGCAGGACCCGGCGATCAAGGTGGGCGTCATCGGCCCGTTCTCCGGCCCGTTCGCGCACTACGGCACCTTGTTCAAGGCCGGCGCGGAGGCCTATGTGGCCAGCCAGGGCGGCAAACTCGCGGGCAAGTCGGTGGAGTTCGTCTACCGCGACACCGGCGGCCCGAACCCCGCGCAGACGCGGGTGCTGGCGCAGGAGCTGATCGTCAAGGACAAGGTGGACTACCTGGGCGGTTTTGTCTTCACGCCCAACGCGCTGGCGGTCGCGCCGCTGATCCAGCAGTCGCAGACGCCCACGGTCATCTTCAACGCGGCCACCTCGTCGATCACCGAGAAGTCCGAGTACTTCATCCGCAGCAGCTACACGCTGTGGCAGGTGACGGTGCCGCTGGCCCAGTGGGCCGCCAAGCAGGGCATCAAGAAGGTGGTGACGGCGGTGACGGACTACGGCCCGGGCCTGGACGGTGAAGCGGCGTTCAAGAGCGAATTCGTCAAGCAGGGCGGGACGGTGGTCGAGACCATCCGCATGCCCATCGCCACCACGGACTTCGGCCCGTTCGCGCAGCGCATCCGCGCCAGCGGCGCGCAGGCGGTCTACACCTTCCTGCCGGGCGGCCCGCCGAACCTGGGTTTCGTGAAGGCCTACAACGAGAACGGCCTGGCCAAGGCCGGCATCCAGTTCCTGGGCACCTCGGAAACGGACGAGTTCGACCTGCAGAAGTTCGGTGACTCGGCGCTCGGCCTCACGACCGCGTTCCACTATTCCGGCGCGCACGACTCGCCGGCGAACAAGGCCTTCGTCGCCGCGCTGAAGAAGCAGAACCCGGCGGCGGTGGCCAACTACGCCTCGGTCGGCGCGTGGGACGGCATGCACGTCATCCACAAGATGATCGAGGCCACCGGCGGCCAGAAGAACGGCGCCAAGGCCCTGGCCGCGGCGCGCGAGCTGCAGTGGGAGAGCCCGCGCGGCCCGGTGCGCATCGACGCCAAGACGCGCCACATCACCCAGAACGTCTACCTGCGCAAGGTGGAGAAAGAGGGCGGCGTGCTGGTCAACAAGGAAGTGCAGAGCTTCGGACCGCAGACCGATCACGGCCTGAACCCCTGATGCGGCGGCTGATGGACGAAGCGACGTGATCACGTTCTCCAACATCCTGATCGACGGCCTGGCCTACGGCATGGTGCTGTTCGTCATCGCCGTGGGCCTGTCGGTCACGCTGGGGCTCATGCGCTTCGTGAACCTCAGCCATGGCGCCTTCGCCATGGTGGGCGGCTACTGCGTGGCCCTGCTGACGCGCGAGCTCCAGTGGAGCTTCTGGATCGCCGTGCCGCTGGCGGTGCTGGCCACCGGCCTGCTGGGCGCGCTGCTGGAAGCGTTGGTCCTGCGGCACCTGTACCAGCGCAAGGAGCTGGACCAGGTGCTCTTCACGATCGGCCTGACCTTCGTGCTGATCGCCTCGACCAATGCCCTGGTCGGCCCGCAGGTGCAGATGGTCCAGCTGCCGCCCTCGCTGTCGGGCTCGGTGGACCTGGGTTTCCGCACCCTGCCGGCCCAGCGCCTGCTCGTGATCGGCGTGGGCTTGGCCGTGGCCGTGCTGGCCGCGCTCACGGTGACGCGCACGCGCTTCGGCATCTGGCTGCGCGCGGCGGTGGACCACGCGGGCACGGCCTCGACGCTGGGCATTCCGATCCGCCGCGTGCAGTGCCTGACCTTCGCCGCCGGTGCGGCGATGGCCGGCCTGGGCGGTGTGCTGGGCGCGGAGGTGATGCCGCTGGAGCCTTACTACGCGCTGAAGTACCTGGTGCTGGTGCTGGTCGTCGTGGCCGTGGGCGGCATGGGCAGCATCGCGGGCTCGCTGTGCGCGGCCATCGTGCTCGGCCTGATCGAGACCGCGAGCAAGTACCTGGCCTCGGACTGGGGCAGCCTTTTCTTCTTCGCCGCCATGGCCCTCTTCCTGGCCTGGCGTCCCAACGGACTGTTGAAACGATGAACGCCCTGTCCTTGTTCAAGACGCGGGCGCTCGCGGGCCCGCAAGACGGCGATGCCGCTTCGCCGCGCTGCGCGCCGGCCTGGCGCGCGCCGCTGGTGATGCTGGCGCTGGGCCTGGCGGCCTGCCTGCTGCTGCCCGACCAACTCGGGCTGCTGACGCGCATCTTCATCATGGGTCTCTTCGTGCTGTCGCTGGACCTGGTGGTGGGCATCGCCGGCCTTGCCACCCTGGGACACGCCGCGATGTTCGGCGTGGGTGCCTACGCGGCGGGTGTGTTCGCCTTGCGCGTGATGCCCGACCCGCTGGTGGGCCTGGCCGTCGGCGTGCTGGCGGGCGCCGTGCTCGCGGCGGCGACCGGGGCCTTTCTGCTGCGTTACCAGGGCTTCACCTTCCTCATGCTCACCGTGGCGGTGGCGCAGATGGTGCTGTCGCTGGCGCACAAGGCACGCGACTGGACGGGCGGCGACGACGGCCTCTCGGGCTACGTGATGGGCCCGCTGCTGGGGCAGTTCCAATTCGACCTCGAAGGCCGGCTGGCCGCGTTCTACGCGCTGGCGGTGCTGGTGGTCTGCTTCTATGCCGCGCGCCGCCTGGTGGACTCGCCGTTCGGCATGGCCGTGCGCGGTATCCACGAAAACCGCGCCCGCATGGCCGCCCTGGGCACGCCGGTCTACCGCCGCCTCTGGGGCATGTACGCCGCCGCGGGCGCGCTGGCCGGCGCGGCCGGGGCGCTCTCCGCGCAGACCACCGCCGTGGTGGGCCTGGACAGCCTGTCGTTCTCCCTCTCCGCCGAGGCCCTGGTCATGCTGATCCTGGGTGGCGCCGGGCGCCTGAGCGGTGCCCTGGTGGGCGCGGCGGTGTTCCTGGTGCTGCACCACACCGCGGCCTCCATCAACCCCTACCACTGGCTGTTCGTGGTGGGCGGCCTGCTGATGCTGGTGGTGCTGGTGTCGCCCGCGAAGGCCGTGGCCTGGCTTCGCACGCGCTGGGGAGGTCGCGCATGAGCCCCCTGCTCGAACTGCGCCACCTGGACAAGCGCTTCGGCGGCATCCACGTGACACGCGACGTCTCCTTCCAGCTCGCGCCGGGCGACCGCCTGGCCCTGATCGGCCCCAACGGCGCGGGCAAGACCACGCTGGTGAACCAGATCAGCGGGGTGTTCCCCGCCGACAGCGGCGAGATCTGGCTGCGCGGCGAGAACGTCTCTCGCCTGAGCCAGGCCCAGCGCGTGCGCGCCGGCCTGGCCCGCACCTTCCAGATCACCACGCTGGCGCCGCACTTCCCGGTGCAGCGCCAGATCGAACTCGCCCTGTTCGAGCGCGAAGGGCTCGGCGGGTGCTTCTGGCGCGGCATCGACAGTTTCCCCGCGCTCCAGGCCGAGGCCCGGGCGCTGCTGGCCCGCTTCGGCCTGCAAGGGCAGGCCGCCACGCCGACGCAGGACCTGGCCTATGGCGAACAACGCCTGATCGAGATGGCGCTGGCCATGGCGCTGCGGCCCCAGGTGCTGCTGCTGGACGAGCCCATGGCCGGCGTGCCCAAGGGCGATGGCGAGCGCCTGCTCGCCGCGCTCGATGCCCTGCCGCGGGACCTCGCGGTGCTGATCATCGAACACGACATGGACCTGGTGTTCCGCTTCGCCAGCCGCATCCTGGTGCTCGCCGAGGGCGCGGTGCTGGCCGACGGCACGCCGGACGAGATCCGCCGCGACCCCCTGGTCCGCGCGGCCTACCTGGGCCATGGAGAGGCGACACGGCATGCTTGAAGTCAAAGACGCCACGGCCGGTTACGGCCCCACGACGGTGCTCAACGGCCTGTCGTTCGAGGTCGCCGCCGGCGAGCGCCTGGCCATGATCGGGCGCAACGGCGTGGGCAAGACCACGGCGCTGCGCGCCGTCATGGGCCTGGTGCCGCTGCGCGCCGGCACCATCACCTTCCAGGGCGAGGACGTCACGCGGCTGTCCGCGCACCAGCGCGCGCAGCGCGGCCTGGGCTATGTGCCCCAGACCCGCGACGTGTTTCCCTCGCTGAGCGTCGAGGAGAACCTGCTCGCCGGCCTCAAGCACCGCCCGCGCGCCGCGCTCAGCGAGGCCTACGAGCTGTTCCCGCGCCTGGCCGAGCGCCGCCGCAACGGGGGCGCCCAGCTCTCGGGGGGCGAGCAGCAGATGCTTTCGGTGGCGCGCGCCCTGCTGGGCCAGCCCCGGCTGATCCTGCTGGACGAGCCCCTCGAAGGCCTGGCGCCGCTGATCCGCCTGGACCTGTTGCGCGCCTTCGGCGAGATGAGCCGGCAGACCGGCATCGCGGTCGTCATCGTGGAACAGCAGGTCGACGAGGCCCTGGCCTACGCGGGCCGGGCGGTGGTGCTGGACCACGGTGTGGTGGTGCACGGCGCACCCGCCGACGAGCTGGCGCGCGACACCGCGGCGCTGGAGCGCTGGGTCGGGATGGCGGTGCACTGACATGCGTGTCCAGAATAGAGGCATGAAAACCTCCAAATCCCTCCCCGCCGTCAGCGATCCGCTCAAGCAGATCGACCTCGACCACTACGTCCCGGCCTACCTGACCTGGACCGCCAACAAGCTCTCGCGCGGTGCGTCCCAGCACTACCTGAAGATCTTCGGGGTGGGCATCGAGACCTGGCGCTGCCTGGTGCTGCTGGCCATCGAAGGTTCGATCTCCGCGCAGCAGGTCTCGCGCGTCATCGGCATGGACAAGGCCTCGGTCAGCCGCTGCTTCAAGTCCATGCAGGAAAGTGGCTTCATCCGCATCGCGCTGGACCCGCGCGACGGCCGGGCCCGCATCGC
Organism: Hydrogenophaga sp. FW305-3-2-15-A-LB1; assembly: GCF_058787875.1. Classification (NCBI taxonomy): domain Bacteria; kingdom Pseudomonadati; phylum Pseudomonadota; class Betaproteobacteria; order Burkholderiales; family Comamonadaceae; genus Hydrogenophaga; species Hydrogenophaga sp. FW305-3-2-15-A-LB1. Next base: position 43,598 of record NZ_JBYTAE010000016.1, read on the forward strand.
GGTGCTGACCACCAAGGGCCGCGCCATGCACGATCAGATCCGCGAAGTGGCGCTCGAACGCGAGCGCGCTTTCCTCGAGGTGTTGTCCGCCGACGAAGCCGAGACCCTGTTGGTGCTGCTGCGCCGCCTGCACGAAAACCTGCCGGCCGTGGAAACCGCGACCCAGCGCTTCGTGGAGCAGAAGTACGCCAAAACCCGCAAACCGCCGCGAAAGCCGGCACCCCCCGAAAGCGACTGAGACATGGTGGAACTTGACGTCAGGGTGCGCGCGCGCCAACCGGAGGCCGACGGCATCTGCAGCTTCGACCTGGAGCCCATCGGGGCGAACGAGCTGCCGGCCTTCCGCCCCGGGGCCCACATCGACGTCCAGGTCGCGCCCGGCCTGATCCGCCAGTACTCGCTCTGCGGCCACCCGCAGGAGCGGCGCAGCTGGCGCATCGGCGTGCTGCGCGAACCGCAGTCGCGCGGCGGCTCGGCCGGGTTGCACGACCGGGTGCAGGTGGGCGCGGTGCTCAAGGTGAGCGCGCCGCGCAACCTGTTCGAGCTGGTCGAGGCCCCGCACAGCGTGCTGGTGGCCGGCGGCATCGGCGTCACGCCCATCCTGTCGATGGCGCAGCACCTGCAGGACACCGGCCGCTCTTTCGAGATGCACTACTGCGCGCGCTCGCCCGGGCGCATGGCGTTTCGCGGGCAGATCGAGGCCGGGCCGCTGGCCGGGCACACGCGGCTCTATTTCAGCGACGCGCCGTCGCCCCAGGCCTTCGACGCCCCGGCCCTGCTGCGGGCCGCGCCCGAGGGCGCGCACCTCTACGTGTGCGGCCCCGCCGGCTTCATGGACTTCGTGCTCTCGGCCGCGCGCGCGGCCGGCTGGGCCGAGGCGCGCCTGCACCGCGAGCACTTCGCGGGCACCGTGGCCGACAGCACCGCTGACCAGGCCTTCCAGATCCGCCTGCAGCGCAGCGGCGCCACGCTCGACGTGCCGGTGGGCGTGAGCGCGCTCCAGGTGCTGCTGGACCACGGCGTGGACGTGAACTACGCGTGCGAGGCCGGTGTCTGCGGCAGCTGCCTCACCCGCGTGCTCGAGGGCACGCCCGACCACCGCGACAGCTGCCTGATGGACGCGGAGCGCGCCGCCAACGACCAGTTCACGCCCTGCTGTTCCCGCTCGAAATCCCCCACGCTGGTCCTCGACCTGTGAGACCGACCGCCTGACCGTCACCCAAGGAGACCCCCATGAACGCCGATTGCATCGCCATCCAACCGATCCCGCCCGCCGCCGCCAGCCGCGGTCGCTTTCCGCTGAACCAGTGGTACATGGCCGGCTTCTCCAGCGACCTGACCGACAAGCCCGTGGGCCGCACCTTCCTGAACCAGAAGGTCGTGCTGTTCCGCACCGGCGAAGGCCAGGTCGCCGCGCTGGAAGACCGCTGCTGCCACCGCTCGCTGCCGCTGTCGTGCGGCTCGGTCGAGGCCTCGGGCGTGCGCTGCGGGTACCACGGCATGCTCTATGCGCCCACGGGCGTGTGCATCGAGATCCCGGGGCAGGACCGCATTCCGGGCAAGGCCCGGGTCAAGGCCTACCACGTCGCCGAGAAGAACCACATCCTCTGGATCTGGATGCCCAAGGAAGAGGGTGGCGCACCCACCGTCGAGGCGCCCGACTACCCCTGGCACGACGACCCGCGCTACAAGTTCGGCTCCGGCCAGTACCACTACAACGCGCCCTGGCAGCTGATCCACGACAACCTGCTGGACCTGAGCCACCTCGGCTACGTGCACCTCAAGACCATCGGCGGCAACGCCCGGCTGCACATGAGCGCCAAGATGAACGTCACGCAGGACGGTGACAAGGTCAAGGTGGTGCGCCTCATGCCCGGCTCCACGCCGCCGCCGACCTACAAGGCCGCCTGGCCTTTCGGCGAGACCTGCGACCGCTGGCAGGAAATCGAGTTCGAGCTCTCGCACCTCAGGATCTGGACCGGCGCCGTCGAGCCCGGCACCGACGCCATCGACGACCCCGAGCGCGGCGGCTTCCACATGCGCGGCCTGCACGGCATCACGCCCGAGACCGAGGAGAGCTGCCACTACTTCTGGAGCATGTCCAGCACCCGGCACCCCGACATGCCGGAGAACATCGAGGCCGTCATCGAGCAGACCGCCTTCACCTTCGACGAAGACCGCGTGGTGATCGAAGAGCAGTACCGCAACATCCAGCGCTTCGGTGGCAAGCCCAGCTGGATCGACATCCACGTCGACGTGGGGGGCAACCGCGCGCGCCGCATCGTCGAGCGCCTGACCGCGGCATCGGCCGATCCGCAGCCGGCCTGAGCGCCCCAGAAAAAAGCCCGCCGGGTGGCGGGCTTTGCGAGGGTCAGGCCGCGGCCTTGACCTTCAGGCGCCAGGCGTGCAGCAGCGGCTCGGTGTAGCCGCTGGGCTGCTCCTTGCCCTTGAACACCAGGTCCAGCGCGGCGAGGTAGGCCTTGCTGGTCTTGAAGTGGCCGGCCATCTTCTTGTACAGCGGATCGCCGGCGTTCTGGCCGTCCACCACGGAGGCCATGCGCTCGAAGGTGTCGCGCACCTGCTTCTCGCTCACGATGCCGTGGTGCAGCCAGTTGGCGATGTGCTGGCTGGAGATGCGCAGCGTCGCGCGGTCTTCCATCAGGCCCACGTTGTGGATGTCGGGCACCTTGGAGCAGCCCACGCCCTGGTCCACCCAGCGCACCACGTAACCCAGGATGCCCTGCACGTTGTTGTCCAGCTCCTGCTGCTTCTCGGCCGCGCTCCAGTTCGGGTTGCTGCTCACGGGCACCGTCAGCAGGCCGGTCAGCAGGTTGTCGCGTTCGGCGTTGGCGTCGATCTTCTCCAGTTCCTTCTGCACGTCCGACACCAGCACCTGGTGGTAGTGCAGCGCGTGCAGCGTGGCGCCGGTGGGGCTGGGCACCCAGGCGGTGTTGGCGCCGGCCTTGGGGTGGGCGATCTTCTGGCGCAGCATCTCGGCCATCAGGTCGGGCATGGCCCACATGCCCTTGCCGATCTGCGCCTTGCCGCGCAGGCCGCACGAGAGGCCCACGATCACGTTGTTCTTCTCGTAGCTCTGGATCCAGGCGCTGGCCTTCATGTCGCCCTTGCGCACCATGGGGCCGGCCAGCATGGCGGTGTGCATCTCGTCGCCGGTGCGGTCCAGGAAGCCGGTGTTGATGAAGGCCACGCGGCTCGCGGCCGCGCCGATGCAGGCCTTGAGGTTGATGGAGGTGCGGCGCTCCTCGTCCATGATGCCCAGCTTGACCGTGCTGTCCTTGAGGCCCAGCACCTTTTCCACGCGGCCGAACAGCTCGGCGGCGAACTCGACTTCGCGCGGGCCGTGCATCTTGGGCTTGACGATGTAGACCGAGCCTTTGCGCGAGTTGCGGATCGCGTCCTTCTTCGTGCGCTTGAGGTCGTGCAGGGCGATGGTGGTGGTCACCATCGCATCCAGGATGCCTTCGGGGATTTCCTTGTCGTCCGCGCCCCAGAGCACGGCGGGGTTGGTCATCAGGTGGCCCACGTTGCGCACGAACATGAGCGAGCGGCCGTGCAGGCGCACGCCGTTCTTCTTGCCGTTGGGCGCGGTGTACTCGCGGTCGCCGTTGAGGCCGCGCGTGAAGGTCTTGCCCGCCTTGCTGACGGACTCGGTGAGCGTGCCCTGCAGGATGCCCAGCCAGTTGCGGTAGGCCAGCACCTTGTCCTCGGCGTCCACGGCGGCCACGGAGTCTTCCAGGTCCAGGATGGTCGAGAGCGCGGCTTCCACCACCAAGTCGCTCACGCCGGCGGCGTCGCTCTTGCCGATGGCCGTGCTGCGGTCGATCTGGATCTCCAGGTGCAGGCCGTTGTGCGCGAGCAGCACGGCGCTGGGGCTCTTGGCCTCACCCTGGTAGCCCACGAACTGCGACTTGTCGGCCAGCTTGCTGGTGCCGCCGTCGGCCAGCGTCACCACCAGCTCGCCGTCCTTGTTGACGCGGTAGCCGATCGAGCCCACGTGCGAGCCCTTCTTCAGCGGCGCGGTGCGGTCCAGCACGTAACGCGCGTACTCGATGACCTTGGCGCCGCGCTTGGGGTTGTAGCCGCCCTTGGGACCGGCCTTGCCGCAGCCCTTGTCTTCCGAAATCACGTCCGTGCCGTACAGCGCGTCGTACAGCGAGCCCCAGCGCGCGTTGGCCGCGTTGAGCGCGTAGCGCGCGTTCAGGATCGGCACCACCAGCTGCGGGCCGGCCTGCACGGCCAGCTCGTCGTCCACGTTCCTGGTCGTGGCCTTCACGCTCTTGGGTTGCGGCACCAGGTAGCCGATGGTTTCCAGGAACTTGCGGTAGCCCGCCATGTCGCGGATCGGGCCGGGGTTGGCCGCGTGCCAGGTGTCCAGCTCGGTTTGCAGGCGATCGCGCTCGCCCAGCAGGGCGGCGTTCTTGGGTGCCAGGTCCGCCACGATGCCGTCGAAGCCCTGCCAGAAGTCCGCTTCGCTCACGCCGGTGCCGGGCAGCACCTGCTGGTTGATGAAGTTGAACAGTTCGGTGGCGACCTTCAGGCCGTGGATCTGGGTGCGTGCGGTCATGGAAAGCTCCGTCTGGGCGAAAAGTGGGGTGCCCGCACTGGCGCGGGCGTGAGCGAACTGTATTCCATACCCACGTCAGCATTAATTCGATTTTTCGTCACGGATCAGTGACTTGACTGTGGGTAATGGGCCCCGAATGGGCGCATCGTGCCGCTTTGCCTTGATCGGATGAATTCTTTTGGTTGAAGAATTTCTGCATTTCGATCCTGATTCGAGCTGCCTCATTCCTTGTTTGTAATTCTTTGGGTCTAAATCTCTAGATTCCGGGTTCTTCCGAAATTCGGCGCGCAACACCGTGTGCGTGTCCGTTAAGAGGCCACCGGTGGCTCACAAGGCGCTCGCTGGTGGCATGTGTTGAACCCATCTCAAATCTCAAAAATGACACTCTTGAAAAAGACGGCGGTCGCCCTGGCCGCTTTCGGTGCCCTGACCGGGGTCGCCCACGCCCAATCCAACGTCACGCTGTATGGCCTGGTGGACCTCTATGTGGGGAAGAACACCACCAAGACCACGGTGGCCGGCGTCAGCACCCGCACCGGCCCAGGCACGAGCCTGACGAGCGGCGGCCTGAACGGCAGCCGTTGGGGCCTGCGGGGAACGGAAGACCTGGGGGGTGGCCTGAAGGCCACGTTCCAGCTGGAGTCCGGTTTCAACGCCGACACCGGCACCAGCGCCGTGGCCGGCGGTGGCTTCAACCGCACCAGCAAGGTGGGCCTGAGCGGTGGCTTCGGTTCCTTTGAAATGGGCCGTCAATACACGCAGATGTTCCTGCTGATGGACCGGTTCGATGCCCAGGGCACCTCCAGCTTCTCCGCCACCAACGCCATCTTTGGCCCGGCGCCTGCGGGCGCGCTCCCCGGCACGACACCTGCGGCGGTCGGCGCGCTGTCCCCGGCCCTTCGCCGTGACAACATGCTGCAGTACACCACGCCGAACATGGGCGGCTTCACCGGCGCCCTGCAATATGCCTTCGGCGAAAACGGTGGTCCCGGCGTCTCGGCCGGCCGCACGATGGGCCTGTCCGCCCTCTACGAAGGTGGTCCGGTGGCGGTGCAGGGTGTGTATGAGGCCGTCAAGAGTGCCGGTCCGGCCGCCACGACGGCCAAGTCCACCGGCCTGGGCGTGAGCTACGACTTCACCGCGGTGAAGGTGCTGGCCCAGTTCGTCAACCAGAAGAACGGCCTGGCCAACGGCATCAAGGACAGCGGCTTTGTGCTGAGCGTGGCCGTTCCGGTGGGCTCGGCGGGCAGCCTCAACGCGGGCATCGGCAGCGAGAAAACCAAGGCGGTCGCGACCGGCCTGCGCGTCGGCAAGACCTCCTCCGCCAGCGTCGAATACCGCCACGATCTGAGCAAGCGCACCACCGTGTACGCGGGCCTGACGAACGTGAAGTTCGAGAGGGAATCGGCGCCGGTCAGCACGTTGAAGGACCAAACCTACGGCGTGGGCCTGCGTCACCGGTTCTGAGCAAGACAAGGGTCAACACCTGGCCGCAGGGGGCCAGGTGCTGGAATTGCCCACCGCCATCCGGCGGTGGGTTTTTTTTTGTTCTCTTTCCGGTCCGCGTCGATCCGGCACCCGGTGATCAACCGACCCGCCCGTTCAGCTGCCGCGCCGCCGCCAGCACCTTGCCCACGTGCCGCTCATCGAACCGGTGCGCCGGCATCGTGAGCGTGAGGGAGGCGGCGATCGAGCCGTCCGCGTGGAACACCGGTGCCGAAATGCCGGCCACCTCGGCCAGGCGGTCGCCCACGGCGGTCATGAAGCCATCGGTGCGGATGCGCGCCAATACGCGCTTGTCGGCTGGCGTGGGCTTGCGGCTGTCATCGCCCGCGCCGAACGCCGAGAGCACGCGCCCGCCCGTGCCCTGGTGCAGCGGCAGCACGTCGCCTGCGCGGATGTGGTCGCGCACCGGATGGGGCGAATCCACGCGGTAGAGGCACAGCCGCGTCTGGTTCGGCGCCTGGCCCTGGCGCACGTGGTAGGCCGCGCTCTCGCCGGTGGCCGACACCAGCTGGCGCAGCACCGGCATGACGACCCGGTCCAGCGAAAACGAGGCCGCGTAGATGCCGTGCAGCCGCGCCACCTCGCCGCCCAGGGCGTAGCGCCCGTCGTCCAGCCGCTGCAGCAGGTGCGCGTGTTCAAGCGAGGCGAGCAGGCGCAGCGCGGTGCTTTTGTGCAGCTGGGTGCGCTCGGCCAGCTCGGCCAGCGACAACGAGGCGTCGCCCGCGTGGAACGCGCCCAGCAGCGAGAGCGCGCGGTCCACCGCGGCGGTGCCGCCGGTGGCGGCGTTGGCATCGGCCAAGGAAGGGGTCTGCGCTTTTCGGGGCATGAAGGAGGAGGAGGAAGGGGCTTGGTTGACAGGACGGAAGTGATCTGCGATTCTTTTACTAGAAAGAATATCGTTCTATCTTGTAAAACGCAAGCAACCCGGCTTCTTCCATGCAAAACGCCCCCGAAGTCCTCATCAGCGAAGTCGGCCCGCGCGACGGCCTGCAGTCCGTGAAGGCCACCATGCCCACGGCCGACAAGCTGCGCTGGATCGATGCGCTCGTGGCCGCCGGCCTGCGCGAGATCGAGGTCGGCTCCTTCGTGCCCGCCAAGCTGCTGCCGCAGATGGCCGACGTGGTTGACGTGGTGCGCCACGCCCTGCGGCACCAGGGCATCACCGTGATGGCCCTGGTGCCCAACCGGCGCGGGGCCGAGGCCGCGCTGGCCTCGGGCGTGCACAAGATCACCCTGCCGGTGTCGGCGAGCGAGGCGCATTCGCTGGCCAACGTGCGCAAGACGCGCGAGCAGATGGTGGACGAGCTGCGCGAGGTGCACGCGCTGCGCCGCGATACCGCGCCCGGCGTGGCGATGGAGGTGGGCCTGTCCACCGCCTTCGGCTGCACGCTGCAGGGCGTGGTGGACGAAGACGAGGTGATCCGCCTGGCCGTGGCCTGCGTAAAGGCGGGTGTGGACGAGGTGGGCCTGTCCGACACCACCGGCATGGCCAACCCCGCGCAGGTGCGCCGCCTGTTCACGCGCCTGCGCGCCGAGCTGGGCGAGCGCGCGGGCGCGGCCCACATGCACAACACGCGCGGCCTCGGGCTGGCCAACTGCCTGGCCGCGTTCGACGTGGGCGTGCGCACCTTCGACGCCTCGCTCGGCGGCCTCGGCGGTTGCCCCTACGCGCCAGGGGCCTCCGGCAACGTGGTCACCGAAGACCTGGTCTTCATGTTCGAGGCCATGGGCGTGCGCACCGGCATCGATCTTTCGACCCTCATCGCCGCGCGCGATCCCCTGCGCGCCGGCCTGCCCGGTGAGCCGGTGTACGGCATGACGCCCGAAGCCGGCCTGCCCAAGGGCTGGCGCGCCGCCTGAAACTTCTCCACCCCTGCCATGCCAGACACCCAAGACACCCCCCGTCCCTTGCCCTTCGAAGGCATCCGCGTCGTCGAATTCACCCACATGGTCATGGGCCCCACCTGCGGCATGGTGCTGGCCGACCTGGGCGCCGAGGTCATCAAGGTCGAGCCACCCGCCGGCGACAACACGCGCCGCCTGCTCGGCTCGGGCGCGGGCTTCTACCCGCTGTTCAACCGCAACAAGAAAAGCCTGGTGCTGGACCTGCAGTCGCCCGAAGGCCGGGAGGCCGTGCTCAAGCTGATCGCCACCGCCGACGTGGTGAGCGAGAACTTCAAGCCCGGCACCATGAAGAAGCTGGGGCTCGATCACGCCAGCCTGAAGAAGCTCAACCCGCGCCTCATCTATGTGAGCCACAAGGGCTTCCTGCCCGGCCCGTACGACCACCGCACCGCGCTCGACGAGGTGGTGCAGATGATGGGTGGCCTGGCCTACATGACCGGCCGCCCCGGCGACCCGCTGCGCGCGGGTTCCTCGGTGAACGACATCATGGGTGGCCTGTTCGGCGCCATCGGCGTGATGGCCGCGCTCAGCGCGCGCGAGAAAACCGGCGAAGGCTGCGAGGTGCAGAGCTCGCTGTTCGAGAACAACGTCTTCCTCGTCGCGCAGCACATGATGCAGTTCGCCGTCACCGGCAAGGCCGCCGCGCCCATGCCCGACCGCATCTCCTCCTGGGGCATCTACGACGTCTTCCAGGTGAAGGACGGCGAGCAGATCTTCCTCGCCGTGGTGAGCGACACGCAGTGGGCCATCTTCTGCGACGCCTTCGGCTACCAGGACCTGCAGGCCGACCCGCGCCTGCAAGGCAACAACAACCGCGTGCGCAACCGCGACTGGCTCATTCCCCTGCTGCGCGAACGCCTGGCCCTGCAGAGCGCGGCCGATCTCGCCGCGCTGTTCGAGCGCCACGGCCTGCCGTTCGCGCCCATCACCAAACCCCACGAACTGCTGGACGACCCCCACCTCTGCGCCACGGGCGGGCTCGCGCCCATCACCCTGCCCGATGGCGAGCGCGCCGGCCAGGCCGCGCAGACCGTGTTGCTGCCGCTGGCGCTCGACGGCGAACGCCTGGGCGTGCGCCGCAGCCCGCCGAAACTCGGTGAACACAGCGCCGAGCTGCTGGCCGAGCTGGGCTACGGCGCGGAGGACGCGGCGCAACTGAGCCGCACGGTCGTCAAAGCCGCCTGAAAAGTCATCAATCAACCCAAAGTTGTCATTGATTCGCTCCTGCAGGTGGGGTAATCTGCCCGGGTGGACAAACTCAAGCAACTCGAAACCTTCGTGGCAGTCGCCACGCGCGGCAGCCTCACCGCCGCCGCCAAAGCCGAGGGCGTGGCCCCGGCCATCATCGGGCGCCGGCTCGACGCCCTCGAAGCCCGGCTCGGCGTGAAGCTCATGGTGCGCACCACGCGGCGCATCACCCTCACCCACGAAGGCAGCGCCTTCCTGGAAGACTGCCAGCGCCTGCTGGTGGACATGGCCAACGCCGAGGCCAGCGTGAGCGCCGGCGGCGTCAAGGCCAGCGGCCACCTGCGCATCACCGCGCCGGCCGGTTTCGGCCGCCGCCATGTGGCGCCGCTGGTGCCGCGCTTTCGCGAACTGCACCCCGAGGTCACCATCTCGCTGAACCTGAGCGACCGCGTGGTCGATGTGGCCGGCGAGGCCTACGACTGCGCCGTGCGCGTGGGCGATCTGCCGGACTCCTCCCTGGTCAGCGTGCGACTGGCCGACAACCGCCGCCTGTGCGTGGCCACGCCGCGTTACCTGCAGCAGCACGGCCGCCCGCAGGTGCCGGCCGACCTGGTGCGCTTCGACTGCCTCACGCTCTCCAGCGACGCCTCGCAGACCCGGGGCTGGGCCTTCACCGTGCCGGCGCCAGGGGGTCTGGGCGACGTGGAGATCGTGCACCTGCGCCCCAACGGCCCGCTGGACTGCACCGACGGCCAGGTGCTGCGCGAATGGTGCCTGGCCGGTTATGGCATCGCCTGGCGCAGCACCTGGGAGGTGGAGGCCGACATCGCCGCCGGTCGGCTGGAAAGCGTGCTCGACGACTTCGCCGCGCCGCCCAATGGCATCTTCGTGCTGTTCCCGCAACGCAAGCACCTCGCGCTGCGCGTGCGCCTGTGGATCGACTTCCTCAAGCACGAGTACGCGCGGCCCGACTTCTGGAAAACCTGAACCCCTCACACCCATGACCACCAAGCTCCTCGGCCTCTCCGGCAGCCTGCGCCAGCTGTCCTTCAACACCTCGCTGCTGCGCGCGGCGGTTCCGCTGGCGGGCGACGCCGCACAGCTCGACGCCGCCACGCTGCACGGCATCCCGCTCTACGACGGCGACCTGGAGCAGCGCGAGGGCACGCCGGCGGCCGTGCGCGAACTCAAGGAAAAGATCCTCGCCAGCGACGGCCTGCTGCTCGTCACGCCCGAGTACAACAACGGCATTCCCGGCGTGTTCAAGAATGCGGTGGACTGGCTCTCGCGGCCCACGCCCGGCCTGCCCGACGTGTTCCGCGACCGGCCCGTGGCCGTCATCGGCGCCTCGCCCGGGGGCTTCGGCACCATCCTGTCGCAAGCCCACTGGCTGCCGGTGTTGCGCACCCTGGGCACCCACACCTGGCAGGGCGGGCGGCTCATGGTTTCGCGCGCGTCGTCCGTGTTCGGCCCCGACGGCGCGCTGCTGGACGACAAGGTGCGCCAGCAGCTCGGCGAATTCGTGCAGGGCTTCGCGGCCTTCGTCGCGGCCGCGAAACAGCCCTGAAGGGGCGATGGCGGTTCAGCCGGGGATGTCCGGCTCCACCAAGTGTGCCAGCTGGGCCAGCGACTCCTGCCAGCCCAGGTAGCACATCTCCAGCGGGATCACGTCGGGGATGCCCTCCTGCACCACGTGGAGCTCGGTGCCGCAGGACACGGCCTTCAGCTGTACGTCCACCGTGATGAGTCCGGGCAGGTTGGGGTCGTCGAACTGGTCGGTGTAGCGCAGGCGCTGATGGGGCACGAGTTCCACGTACTCGCCGCCGAACGAATGGGCGTGGCCGGTCGAGAAATTGCGGAAAGACATGCGGAACGTGCCACCCACCCTGGCGTCCAGGTGCTCCACCTTGCAGAGAAAACCGTAGGGCGGCAGCCAGCGGGCGAGGGCATCGGCGTCGAGGAAGGCGCGGTAGACCTTCTCGGGCGGGGCCTTGAGGACGCGATGGAGGCGAACGGCGCGGGAAGAGGAAGTGCTCATGGTGAGGGTCCTTTCTGGTGAGGGTCGAGGGACATGGGCAGGGCCGGGCTTGTGCGCCCGGCTCCTCATGCTCGACGATCGAGGTGACGCCGTTTCGACAAGGCGGTGGGGTTTCGAGGCGGTTTCAGCCGCCCCGTCCCCTCTTTCTGCTCATGAATCGATCGTGGGCTTCATTCAACAGGTCTCCCGCCGAGTTGTCGGTAGGTTCACTGACGTCGCTGTCGGTATCGTCGGGAATGAAAGCCGAAAGCACGTTCAGGAGGCGTGTTCTGCGCAGCGCGGTGGCCAGCTCCGGAGCCGTCGAACCCTGATGGTTCTCTTGTTCCCAATCGATGTCTGCGGCGAGTGTGTTCAGGAAGTCGTCCAGGCCGTCGGCCCAGGCACCGCCTTGCATGGTGCGATTCGTCAGGTGCAGTGCCAGGTGGTGCAGCACCGTGTTGCCCTGTTGATCGACCTCGTTGACCCGATGCGGTTGGAGCGATGGCGCCAAGGCATTGAAGGCGCCCGGGTCCGCTTGCCTCGTCGCGAACATGAGCAGCGTTTCCCCGTTCGCGGTTCGCGTGGCGGCATGGACATGGTGCTGCTCCACCAGGAACCGCAATTCCTCGTGATCGCCTTCGGTGATGGCGTGTTGTGCGGCCTGAGCGGGTGTGAAAGGCCGGATGTGGGGGGCCTGGAGGCCCGCTGGCTGGAGATGGTTGATCATCAGTTGTCGGTTGCTGTGCAAGATGGAAGAAGGGCCCAGGACGGGCCCAGAACCACAGTGAGTCAAGGCCGAAGGTGGTTCGCCCATGCCGCTAAATCGCGGGGCAGACCTGCGGCATAGGCGCGGCGCGCGAGCAGCCAAATCCCGCCTATGCGGCCTTGGGCCGGCGCACCGCGCGCACCTTCCCGCTCGGCCCGCCGCCGCAATAGAACAGGTCCGCGCCATCGGATTCGAGGCCGCTCACGCCGAGGCCGGCGGGCATGTCGAGGCGTTCGAGCACCTTGCCACTCTGCGGGTCGATGCGGCGGATGTCGCTCTCGTCGCCCTCCCAGGTGCCGTGCCAGAGTTCGCCATCGACCCAGGTGACACCGGTGACGAAGCGGTTGGATTCGATGGTGCGCCGGATCGCGCCGGTGGCCGGGTCGATCTGGTGGATCTTGCGGTCGCGGTACTGGCCGACCCACAGGCTGCCTTCGGCCCAGGTGAGCCCGGAGTCGGCGCCGCCGCCGGGCGCGGGGATGGAGGCGAGCACGGTGCCGGAGGCGGGGTCGATCTTGTCGATGCGCGCCTCGGCGATCTGGTACAGGTGCTTGCCGTCGAAGGCGGTGCCGGCATCACCCGCGCGTTTCAGCGTGCGGGTGACCTCGCCGCTGGCGGGGTCGAAGGCGACGATGCCTTCGTCGGTGGCGGCCCACACGCGCTGGCCGTCGTGGGTGACGCCGTGCACGCGCTCGGAGCCGAGGAAGGGACCGTACTCGCGCACGACTTCGGCGGTGCGCGCGGTGGGGGTGGTCTGACGGGTCATGGTGAATCTCCTTGTGGCAGCACCGGGTGTCGGCGCTTGAGGGTCACTCTATTCAATCGGCAGCGAAGCAGGGAGTAACAAGATCGTCGCGAATCCGGCCAGCGGCGGCGCCAGCCAGCGCCGCGCGCGCGCCAGGCCGATGGCGCGCACGCGGCCCCCGGCCTCCAGCTCGGCGAGCGCGCGCTGCACGGTGCGCTGGCTCGCGCCCAGCGCGAGCGCGAGGGCCGAGGTGGACCAGGCCGCGCCGTCGGCCAGCAGCGCCAGCAGCGAGGCCTGTTCGCCGTCGATGGGCGGCGCGAGCAGCACGAGGGAGCGCCCGCCCGAGGGTCGCAGCGCGAAGCCGCGCGCGGTGGCCTCGATGCCCGCGAGGGGTTTGACGAGCGCGCGCAGGCGGCCGATCTCGACGCGCAGGCGCGCGCGGTGCGTCTCGTCCGGGCGGCGGGTGCGGAACGCCTCGGCGATCAGGGCCTCGCGCTCCACGTCGCCCGGCCAGGCCTGGGCGAGCGCGCGCGCCAGCGCGAACAGCACGGGCCGGCGCGCGAGCGATTGCCACGCGGCGCCCGTGCCCAGGCCGCGGCGGCAGGCGTCCACCACCAGCGCGTCGGAGGCCAGCAGGGCCGCCACGTCGGCCAGCCGCAGCGCCTGCTCGCTGCCGTTGCCCAGGCGGCGCGCGGCCGGTTGGTTCAGCGTGGCCTGGGCTTGTGCGACTTCGGCCTGCAAGGCGGGCACGCCGGCCCGTGTGGCCGCATCGCGTGCGCGGGCCAGGGCCGCGCGCCCGGCCTCCACGCGCAGCGAGCGCAGCGCGAGCTCGGCCGCGACCAGCTCGGCCACCGCCGCGAGCGCGGGTGGCAGGCGGGTGGTGTCGATGGCCGCGAGCACGGCTTCGGTCTCGGTCAGGCGGCCGAGCAGCAGCAGGCGGCGCGCCGCGATCACGCGGGCCTGGCGCGCGTTGGCGTGGTCGGCGTGGGCTTCCAGGGTGGCCGCGGCGGCGGCCAGCGGGCGCGTGGAGCCACCGAGGTCGCGCATGGCCAGCGCCACCTCGGCCTCGGCCACCACGCAGCGGGCGCGCGCCAGGGTTTCGTGCGCGCCGAAGCCCCGGCCGGCGCGCCGCAGCAGGTCGCGTGCGCGCGGATGTTCCCCGAGCTGGGCCATGGCGATGCCGCGCAAGGCCAGGGCCGGCGGGTCGTCGCGCAAGGCCACGCGCTTGAGCGCGCCCAGCGCGTCGCCCGCGGCCAGGGCGCGCGCGGCGGCGGTGATGAGGGAATCCATGCCGACAGGCTACCCCAGCCGGCGCAGGGGGGGCGCCTCGCCTTGGTCAGCGGCTGGCGCGCGCGGGCGCCACGGCGGCGCCCTGGATCTGGTGCCGTTGCAGGCCCTGGGCCACGAAGCCGCTGGCCTTCATCTCTTCGATGAACCCGCTGAGCCAGGCTTGCGCCGCCGTGCGGCCCTTGGGCACGCCCATGGCCTGCTCGATCACCATGAAGCGCCCGGGCAGCAGGCGCACGCCGCCCACGCGCTGCGCGTCCGCCTCCAGCTGCTGCTTCACGCCGGCGGCCACGTCCAGCTTTTCGGCGAGGAACAGGTCGGTCACGGCAGGCGAGGTGGGCGCGCGCACCAGGGTGGCGGCCTTGATCTCGCGCGTGAGGAACAGGTCGTACGCGCTGCCGCGCCCGACGACCACGCGCGTGCCGGCGCGGTCCACGTCCTCGTTGCGGCGCAGCGGCGAGTCGTTGCGCACGAGGTAGGCGCCTTCGATGACCACGTAGGGCGCGGTGTACTCCATGTCGGCCGCGCGGACCGGGTCGATGGCGACGAAGGCGAGGTCCACCTGCCGCGCCTTGACCGCCTCCACCACGTTGCCGGCCGAGTTGAACAGCACCAGTTCGATGGGCACGCCCAGGCGTCGTGCGGCCTCGCGCGCGAGATCGACCGACACGCCCTGCGGCTCGCCCGAGGCGCTGCGCGTGGCCAGGATGGGGTTGCCGAAATTGATCGCGGCGCGCAGCTTGCCGGTGGACGAGAGTTCGGCGATCGCGGCGGCCGGCGGGGGCGTCGAGGCGGGTCCGGGCGCGGCGCAGCCGGCGAGCGCCAGGGCGCTGGCGGCGCACAGGGTGCGGCGAAAGCGGTCCATGTCAGTCCACCTTCACGTTGGCGGTCTTGACCAGGTTGACCCAGAACTTGCCGTCCTCCACCAGGAAGCTGGCGAACTGCTCGGGCGAGCCGGAGAGCGAGACCTCGGTGCCTTCGCGCTCCAGCGCGGCCTTCACCGAGGGCTGCTGCATGGCGGTGCGCACCGCGTCGTGGATGGTCTTCACGGTGGCCGGCGGCGTGCCCACGGGCGCGAACATGCCGTACCAGAACTCCAGGTTGTATTCGGGCAGGCCGGCCTCGCGCATGCCGGGCATGTCGGGCACCAGCGGCGAGCGTTCGCGCGTGCTGACGGCGATGGCGCGCAGCTTGCCCGCATTGGCCTGGGGCAGCACCGAGGGCGAGGTGCCGAAGGTGAGCTGCGTCTCGCCGGCCATCACCGAGGTGATGGCGAAGGAGCCGCCCCGGTAGGGGACGTGCGTCATCTCGGTGTTCGTCAGCAGGCTGAAGAGCGCGGCGCCCAGGTGCGGCGCCGAGCCGTTGCCCGAGGTCGAGTAGTTGAGCTTGCCGGGGTCCTTCTTCGCGGCCGCGATCAGGTCGGGCACGGAGCGGATGCTGCTGCTGGGGTTGACCGCCAGCACCAGCGGCGAGGTGGTCATCTTGCCCACGGGCAGCAGGTCGCTGGGCTTGTAGGTCAGCTTGGGGTTGAGCGCGGGGTTGACCGAGATGGCGCTGGGGCTGGCGATCAGCAGCGTGTAGCCGTCGGGCGCGGCCTTGGCCACGATGTCGGCCGCGATGCTGGAGCCGTTGCCGGGCTTGTTGTCGATCAGCACGGTCTGGCCCAGGGCCTTGCTGAAGGACTCGCTCATGGCGCGCGCCACGTAGTCGGCCGCGCCGCCCGGCGCGAAGCCGATCACGATGCGGATGGGCTTGTTCGGGTAGGGCGCGGGCTGCGCCCAGCCGAGGGAGGCCAGGGTGCCCAGCGCGAGCGCCAGGACGAATTGCTTGCGGTGCTTCACGGGGTTGTCTCCTCTTGCGGGTGGTGGTTCAGCTCGCGTCCGCCGGCATGCGCAGGACGATTTTTCCGATGTGCGCGCCGGCTTCCATGCGCGCCTTGGCTTGTTCGAGTTGCGAGAAGTCCATCACCCGGTCGATGTGCGGCTGGATGCGGCCGGCAGCGATGAGGGGCATGACCTCGGCCACGAAACGCGGCAGCGCGGCCGCCCGCTGTTCCTTGGTGCGCAATTTGTTGGAGACGCCGAACAGCACGAGGCGTTTGGCGTGCAGGGCTTCGAGGTCGATCTCGGCGCGCACCACGCCATCCACATAGCCCACGGTGGCCAGGCGCCCTTCGAACGCGAGCGCGCGCAGGCTTTCGGCGAACACCGTGCCGCCCACGGTGTTGATGACCAGGTTCACGCCCTGCTGGTCCGTGGCCTTGAGCACGGCGGGCGCGAAGTCGGCCGCGCGGGTGTGCAGCGCCACGTCCAGGCCCAGCGGCTGCAGCGCCGCGAGCTTGTCGGTCGAGCCCGAGGTGCCGATGACCCGCGCGCCCAGGGCCTTGGCCAGCTGCAGCGAGGCCACGCCCACGCCGGAGGACACGCCGTTGATCAGCAGCCACTCGCCCGCCTGCAGCCGGCCTTGCAGCACCAGCATGTCGAACGCGACCAGGAAGGTGAGCGGCACGGCGGCGGCCTGTTCCCAGCCGAGCGCCGCCGGCACGGGCATGGCTTCGATCTCTTCCATCAGCGCGCACTCGGAGAAGGCGCCCGGGCAGCGGCCCATCACGCGGTCGCCGGGTCGGAAGGTGGTGACCTCGGCGCCGACGGCGATCACCTCGCCCGCGCCTTCGCCGCCGATGGCTTTCCAGGTGCCGGGCGCGCCGTGCAGGCCGTGGCCGAGCAGGAACTCGCCGCGGTTCAGCGCCGCCGCGCGCATGCGCACCAGCAGCTGCCGCGCGCCGGGCGTGGGCACCGGCGTCTCGCGCAAGGCGAGCTCGGTGGCGGTGTCGGTCATCTGCATCCAGTAGGCCTGCATGGTGGGGGTTTCCTGGTGTGGCTCAGCGGCCGGTGAACACGGGTTTGCGCTTCTGCATGAAGGCCGTGCGGCCTTCGGTGTAGTCGGCGCTTTCGAAGCAGCCGCGGATGAGCGAGGCGCACAGCGCGCTGTCGAGTTCGGGCGAAGGCTTGAGGATTTCGCGCGTGATCGCCTTGCCGGCCATCACGGTCAGTGGCGCGTTCTCGGCGATGCTGCCCGCGTACTCCGCCAGCAGCGCGGGCAGGGCCTCGGGCTCGCCGATGCGCGAGACCAGGCCGAGCGATTTCGCTTCGGCGGCGTCGATGCGGCGGGCGGTGAAGAACAGGTCCTTCGCCGCGCCGGGGCCGATCAGGTCCACCAGGTTTTTCATGGCGGAGTAGCGGTAGCCCAGGCCCAGGCGCGCGGCCGGGATGGAGAACACCGAGTCGCTGGCGGCGATGCGGATGTCGCAGCTGATCGCCACGTTCACGCCGCCGCCGATGCAGTAACCCCGGATGCAGGCCAGCGTGGGCTTGGGGAAGTCGTGGATGCCCATCAGCGTGGTCTCGGCCATCTTCTCGTAGTAGGCGACGGCCTCGCGCGCGGCGCGCATGTCCTCGAACTGCGTGATGTCCGCGCCCGAGACGAAGGCCTTGTCTCCCGCGCCGGAGAACACGACCAGGCGCACGCGGTCGTCGTCCCTGGCCAGGGCCAGCAGCGGCGGCACGGCCTCCCACATGTCGACCGAGAGCGCGTTGTGGCGCGCCGGGTTGTTGAAGCGGATGTGCAGCGTGCGCCCGTCCAGCCAGGTCTGCACGCGCTCGGTGGGGGAGGTGTAGGTGGGATCGGTCATCAATAGACTCCGGCGGCTTTCATGCGGGCGAGGTCCTCGGGCCCGAGGCCGAGTTCGGCCAGGACTTCTTCGGTGTGTTCGCCCCGGCGCGGCGCGGCGCGCGCGATGGTGCTGGGCGTGCGCTCCAGTTGCATGGGCTGGCCCACCAGGCGCTGCGGGCCCTGCCACTTCGACACCACGTCCTTGATCATCCCGAGGTGCTGCACCTGCGGTTCTTCCAGCGCTTCCTGCATGTTGCTGATCAGGCCGCAGGCCACGCCGCCGTCGTTGAGCTGTGCGATCCAGTGGCTGCGGTCGTGTTCGGCCAGGCGGCGGTTGATCTCGGCGTTGAGCGTGTCGCGGTTCACCGAGCGCGAGGGCTTGTCGTGGTAACGCTCGTCGGTGATCCATTCGGGCGCGCCGAGGATGTGGCAGAAGCGTTCCCAGATCTTGGAGCCGAACACCGCGATGTTCATGTAGCCGTCGCGCGCCTTGTAGACGCCGGTGGGGATGCTGGTGGGGTGGAAGTTGCCGGCCTGCGTGGCGACCTCGCCGTCGATCAGGTAGCGCGAGGTCTGGAAGTCCAGCATGTAGACCATGGACTCCAGCAGCGAGGTGTGCAGGAACTGGCCTTTCCCTGAGGCTTCGCGCTCCAGCAGCGCGACCAGGATGCCCTGCGCGGCGAAGATGCCGGCGCACAGGTCGGCGATGGGTATGCCCACGCGCATCGGGCCGTCGCCCGGCGTGCCGGTGACGGACATCAGGCCGCCCATGCCCTGCGCGATCTGGTCGAAGCCGGGGCGCGAGGCGAGCGGGCCGGTCTGGCCAAAACCCGAGATGCTGGCGTAGACCAGGCCCGGGTTGCTCGCGGCCAGCGAGGCGTAGTCGATGCCCAGGCGGAACTTCACGTCGGGCCGGAAGTTCTCGACCACCACGTCCGCGCCGTCGATCAGGCGCTTGAGCGTGGCGATGCCTTCGTCCGTCTTGAGGTTGAGCGTGATGGATCGCTTGTTGCGGTGCGTGTACTGGTAGTCGGAGCCGTCCTGGCCGCCGAGCGTGTCGTCGCCGCGCATGCTGTCGGGCATCTGCACCTGGACCACGTCGGCGCCCCAGTCGGCGAGCTGGCGGCAGGCCGTGGGGCCGGCGCGCACCTGGGTCAGGTCGATGACGCGAAAGCGCTGCAGGGCGGTGGAGGCGGGCAGGTGGGGCATGGCGCGCCTCCGGTCACTGCGGGCGGCACAGCGCGGTGAGCGTGCGCACGTCCGGCAGCGAGGCCAGCGAGGCGCAGGCAGCCGTGATGTCGCGCGCCTTCGCCCCGCCCAGCACGGGCACCACCAGGGCCTGGAATTTCGCTTCCAGCTGTGCGTCCGACAGCGGGTTGCGCAGCGAGCCGATGGCGTCCTCCACGCGCACTTCCACGCGCCGGCCGTCGAGCAGCACGGCCGTCACATGCACCGCCGCTTCGGCGATGCTGTCGTCCACCGTGGCCTGCACCTTGTCGCGCAGGGCCACCACCCGCGGGTCGGTGACGACCGCGTCGGAGAACTCTTCCTCGCCCGCGCGCCCGTGGATCAGGCCCACCGCGCAACCGTGGTACACGCTGAACTTGCCCTGCAGGCCGTCCTTCGGCGCCTTCTTGCCGGTGAGTTCCAGCACCAGCGAGTGCACGCGCAGCTCGATGTGCTTCACCTGATCCGGTGTCACGCCCTGCTCGCGCAGTTGCACGCAGGCGTCGATGCTGGGGTGGATGACGATGCCGCAGGCGAAGGGCTTGTAGGTGTTGAAGGAGATCTCGAAGCGCTCGCCGAGTTCGTCCGTCGCTTCGTTCCAGGCGCGCTTGTCCGAGGCCACCTGCACGAAGCCGCGCGGTGCCTCGAGCGCGCGCGGGCTGGCGGTGAAGCCCTGGCTGGCCAGCAGGGCCGACATGAGGCCGGCGCGCGCCGCGCCGCCGGGGTGGAAGGGCTTGGTCATGGTGCCGAACTGCTCGCGCAGGCCGACCGGTTGCGAGGCCGCGATGCCGATGGCCATGGCGGTCTGCGCCTCGTCCAGCCCGAGCAGGCGCGCGCAGCCGGCCGCCGCGCCCAGCATGCCGGTGGAGCCGGTGATGTGCCAGCCGCGGTCGTAGTGGTCGGGGTACATCACGTTGCCGATGCGGCAGGCCACGTCGATGCCCAGCACCAGGGCATCGAGCACCTCGCGCCCGCTGCTGCCCCGGTGCTCGGCCAGGGCCAGCACGGCCGAGGCCACCGGGCCGGCGGGGTGGATGATGGTCTTCAGGTGCGTGTCGTCGAAGTCGAAGGTGTGCGAGGTGATGCCGTTGATCAGCGCCGCGCTGGCCATGTCCACCTGCTCGCGGCGGCCGAGCACGCTGGCCTGGGGCGCGGGCTGCAGCAGCTGCACGGCGGCCACAGCGGCGTCCGCCGCCTCGTGTTGCGCCGCGCCGATGGCGCAGCCCAGCCAGTTGTAGAAGGTGCGGTGGGCCTCGCGCTCCACGGCCTCGCTCCAGCCGCGCGAGGGGTGGCGGGCGACGAAGCGGGCGAGCAGGGTGGTGATGGGCGGGGCCGTGAGGTCGGCGGGGACTTGGGTGTTGCGGGTCACGGGTTCGGGCTGCTGAGGTTGGAGAAGAGAACGAAAGAGCGGGCGCCGGGTGTCACTCGTCCAGGCGGATGTTTCGGGCCTTGGCGAGCGCGGTCCAGCGCGTGACGTCGGCCTTGATGTACTGGCCGAACTGCTCGGGCGTCATGGGCCACGGCTCCACCGCTTCGCCCGCGAGCTTCTCGGCCAGCTCGGGCGCCTTGAGCACGGCGACCTGGGTTTCGTTGAGGCGGCGCACGATGTCGGGTGGCATGCCGGCCGGGCCGACCACGCCGTACCACTGCATGGCGTCGAAACCTTTGAAACCGACCTCTTCCATGGTCGGCACGTCTTTCAGTTGCGGGCTGCGCTGCTTGCCGGTCACGGCGAGCGCGCGCATGCGGCCCGAGCGCAGGTGGGGCAGGGCCGCGGCCAGGCCGGGGAAGACGGCCTGGGTCTGGCCGCCGAGCAGGTCGTTCATGGCCGGCGCGACGCCGCGGTAGGGGATGTGCAGCAGGAACATGCCCGTCTCCTGCTTGAGCAGCTCCATCGTGAGGTGGGTGAGCGAGCCCTGGCCGGCCGAGCCGTAGCTGAGCTTGCCCGGCTGGCGCTTCACGTAGTCGATGAATTCCTTGATGTCCTTGACCGGCACGCTGCTGTTGACCACCAGCACGTTGGGCGTGGCGCCGATCATGCCGATGGGGGTGAAGTCGGTGACGGCGTCGTAGCTGACGCGGCGCGTGGCGGGCGTGGTGCCGTGGGTGGCGACGTAGCCCTGCAGCAGGGTGTAGCCGTCGGCCGGCGCGCGCGCGGTGAGCTGGCAGGCCACCACGCCGCCGCCGCCGCTCTGGTTGTCCACGACGAAGTTCTGGTTGAGCAGCTTGCCCCAGCGCTCGGTGACCACGCGGGCGATCATGTCGCTGCCGCCGCCGGCCGCCACCGGGACGATGTAGCGCATGGAGCGCGCGGGGTAGGCCTGTTGGGCCATGGCGAGCTGCGGCAGGGCCAGGGTGGCCCCCGCTGCCTGCAAGAGGTGGCGGCGTTTCATGTGGCTTGTCTCCTTCGTTGTGGGCGCATGTTGACAGTGGGACAACCTGCTGTAAATTGCATCTTTCTGAGGTCTTGATGCATTGCTTGCAAGAATGAAAGGCACCCCATGGGCACGCTCAAACCCACGCTGGCGGACCTGCGCGCCTTCGTCACCGTGGGCGAACTGCAGAGCTTCGCGGCCGCCGCCAAGGCCCTGCATCTCTCGCAGCCGGCGCTCTCGCGCCGCATCTCGCACCTGGAGGGGCTGCTGGACGTGCGCCTGTTCGACCGCACCACGCGCAGCGTGGAACTCACGCAGCTGGGCCAGCGCTTTCTGGGCCAGGTGCGCAGCGTCATCACCGACCTGGACCGCTCGGTGGTCGACCTGCACGACGTGGCCCACATCGAGGCTGGCGACGTCACGGTGGGCTGCGTGTTTTCCGCGGTGCACCATTTCCTGCCTGGCGTGATCCGCAGTTTTCGCGAGCAGCACCCGCACGTGCTGGTGCGCATCATCGAAGAGGGGGCCGACGAGGTGCTGGCCAGCGTGAAGAGCGGCGAAGCGGACTTCGCGCTCAACTACACCGGCATGCAGGACCCGGAGGTGGCGTTCACACCCTTGCTGAAGGAGCGTTTCGTGCTGGCCTGCCCGGTCGGGCACCCGCTGGCCAAGCGCCGCTCGGTGCGCTGGGAGGAGATCGTGGACTACCCCTACGCGCTGGTGTCGCACGCCAGCCGCAACCGCGTGCTGATCGACCAGGCGCTGGCCGAGGTGACGCCGCTGCCCCGGCCGGTGTGCGAGTTCCGCCACATCTCCACGCTGATTGGCTTCGTGGACAACGGCCTGGGCGTGGCCATCGTGCCGCAACTCACGCTGCCGCACCAGCCGGCCTCGGTCGTGGGCGTGCCGCTGGAGCACCCGGTCATCAGCCGCACCATCGGTCTGACGCAGCGCACCGGGCGCAGCCTCTCGCCGGCGGCGGCGGCCTTCGCGCGCCTGCTCACGCAGGCCAGCCGCGCCACGACGCGGCGTGGGCTTCGGCGTTCAGGCGTGGTCTGACGCGCTGGCCGCTTCAACGCGAGCGGCTGTCCGGGTGGCGCCTCTCAGACCAGCAGGCCGTGGCCTTCAACGTCCGGATCGCCCGGCCCATCCGAACCGCTGCGGAACGAATGGTCGGACTCGAGGTCGCTGCTGGCCGAGGTGTCCACGCCCGGGACTTCGTAGGTCGCCAGGAAGCCGAGAAGGTTGTCTTTGTGCACCGTTTCGGCCAGCTCGACCGCCGTGAGGCCTCGGATGTTGTGGCGTTCCCAGTCGAAGAACAGGTGGAACTCGTGGAAGAAGTCTTCCAGCAGGTTCGCGAGCACCGGTTGGTCCGAGGGTTCGTCAAACCAGGCATCTGGCAGGTGCATCGCCATGTCGTGCAGCACCGTGTTGCCCTGGTCATCGTGGTGCATCAGTTCGGGTTCGATCGACCGGATCGCCACGTCGGCGAGCAGCAGGTACAGGGCGTTGGCGTTGCGGTGCCTCACGGTCTCCATCAGCAGGGTGACGCCCTGGGCATTCCGCGTATTCAGGTTGACGTTCTGTTGGGCCAGCTGCCACATGAGTTGGGGCAGGTCGTGGTTGGCGATGGCCTGGCGCGCCAGATCGCCGGGATCGACGGCTGCCTGTGGACGAAGGCCGGTACCAAAGATGGAGTGCACGGGGGGCTCACTTTCGCTTCAAAAAGGATGAAGCAGAAGCAGTGGGCGCGGTCCCGCGCTCGGTTCAGCTCCAAGCGGAAGGGAGATCGCCGCGCCGGTCGCGCAGCTGCGAGTGCTGCCGCGCTTCGGACAGCGCGCCGCGCGCGAGGGTGGCGAAGCGCAGGGTTTCCTCGCGCCCACCCTGGTCCATCACGGCGCCGTCCGGCGCGCAGACCGTGCTCAGGCCGCCGTAGGTAGTGCGGCCTTCCTGGCCGCAGGCGTTGGCGTAGGCCACGAACACGCGGTTCTCCAGCGCG
The DNA here is from genome assembly GCF_058787875.1 of Hydrogenophaga sp. FW305-3-2-15-A-LB1. Lineage (NCBI taxonomy): Bacteria > Pseudomonadati > Pseudomonadota > Betaproteobacteria > Burkholderiales > Comamonadaceae > Hydrogenophaga > Hydrogenophaga sp. FW305-3-2-15-A-LB1. The sequence continues at coordinate 66,870 of NZ_JBYTAE010000016.1, forward strand.
CGCGCGGGCAGCAGCACGCGCTGCACCTCGTCGAAGTCGATCATGTTCGCGGTCGGCACGAGCACCGCGTCGGCGCCCTGCAGCGCGAGGCCGCGCGCGGGTTCGGGGAACTCGATGTCGTAGCAGATCAGCAGGCCGAGCCGCCAGCCTTGCCAGGCGAACACGGCGGGCGCCTGCGGGCCGGGGCTGAACTGCGCGCGGTCGATGTCGCCGAACAGGTGGGTCTTGCGGTAGTTCGCGAGGCGCTGGCCGTCGGCGTCGATGAACTGCACCGCGTTCCAGGGCTTGCCGTCGGCGTTCTGCTCGGGGTAGCCGTAGACGATGGCGATGCCATGGCGCTGCGCGATGGCGGCCACGGCCTGCGCGAGCGCGCCGTCGGCCGGCTCGGCCAGGGCCGCCACGCCGGCCGCGCCGATCTGGTAACCGGTGAGCGACATCTCGGGGCACAGCAGCAGCCCGGCGCCCTGGTCGCGCGCCTGCGCGGCGGTGGCGTCGAGCAGCACCAGGGCCTGGGACGGGTTGCCCGCGTAGGGGCATTGCCAGAGGGCGAGGGTGAGGATGTCGTTCATGTCAGGTGTGAACATGCCCTAGTCCGGCAGGGCCATGGGCCCGAGTTCGGCGAACACGTCGCCCGGCCCGGGGTTGGCCGCGTGCGTGTGGCCGCCCAGGTGCTTGACGATGCCCCACACCGCGTTCAGCGAGGTCTGCACCGCGCCCTCGACCCAGGCGGGCGTGAAGGACACGTCGTCGCCCGCGAGGAAGATGCCGCGCTCGGTGGCCGCGAAGCCGTCCTGCATGAAGTGGCTGTACATGCGGTGGTTGTAACGGTAGTGGCCGGGCAGCGCGCCCTTGAAGGCGCCGAGGAAGTGCGGGTCGGCCTCCCAGGAGACGCTGATCGGGTCGCCGATGATGTGGCTGGCGATGTCCACGTCAGGGTAGATCTTCTGCAGGGCCTGCAGCGCGAGCTGCACGCGCTTCTGGGTGCCGTGCGGCAGCATCTTGAGCGCGTCGCCCATCCAGGCGTAGCTCAGGCAGATCACGCCGGGCTGGTCGGGCCCGTTGTCGAACAGGTAGGTGCCGCGCGTGAGGCGGTCGGTGAGGGTCATGCCCATCAAAGGCCAACCGTTGGCCCGCAGGTCGTTCCAGAACGGGCGGTCAACCATCACGAAGGTCTTGGACGACTGCATGTAGCGCGTGCGGTCCAGCGCCATCCAGTGCTTCTGCGAGAACAGCGCCTCTTCCACCGCGATCTGCGTGGTCAGCAGCCAGCTCTGGCAGGTGGTGAGCACGGCCGGGTAGCTGCGCGTGTTGCCCCAGGTGTCGGTGACGGCGAGTTCGTTGCTCGCCGCGCGCGCGATGGCCGTGACGCCGGGGCGCGGCGCGCCGTGGTGCAGGCTGGCCAGGGTGGTGCCGGCGGGCCAGTGGCGCAGCTCGTTTTCGGCGGGCGCGTGGTGCCACAGGCCCAGCGGCACCTGCTGCACGCCACCCACGATGAGGTGCTGGTTCTCGTCGCAGCCGGTGAGCACCACGCGCAGGATCTCGAGCATGGAGTTGGGGAAGTCGGAGTCCCAGCCGCCGGTGCCGAAGCCGACCTGGCCGAACACCTCGCGGTGCTGGAACGGCAGGCGCGAGAAGGCTTTGGAGGTGGCGACGAAGTCGTAGAAGGTGCGGTCGTCCCACAGGGGCACGAGGCGGTCCCACAAGGCCTTGAGCTTCACCGCGTCGCGCTCGCGCAGCGCCTGCTGCAGGCCGGTGAAGCCGGCGCCTTCCTCCAGCGCCTGGGCCCAGGCCTCGGCGACCTCGCCGAACAGCGGCGGCAGGTCGGCCAGGGTGCGGCCCCAGTGGGTCTGGCCTTCGAGGTCGATCACGGTGCAGCCGGCGGCGGGCGTGAGCGGGTTGGGGAAGGGCTGGGTCTTGAGGCCGAGCCGGTTCACGTAGTGGAAGAAGGCGGTGCTCGATGCGGGAAAGCGCATGCCCCCGAGCTCGGCGATCGCGCCCTGGCCACCTTCGAAGGCCTGCGAGCGCAGCCGCCCGCCCATGCGCGAGGCCTCGTAGACCACGGGCTTCAAGCCCAGCTTCATCAGCTCGTAGGCCGCCACCATGCCAGCCATGCCGGCGCCGACGATGGCCACTTCCTGCCCCAGGCGCTCGGCGGGCAGTTCGCCCAGGCCTTGCGGGTGGGCGATCCAGTCGTCGAAGGCGAACGGGAAGTCGGGTCCGAACAGGGTCACGGGTGCATCGGCGCTGCGTTGGGGGGTGGACATGGTGGAACCTCCGAGGTCAGAACAGGCTGGTCAACAACCAGGCGGCCGTGCCCCACATCATCAACGCAACCAGGCCATCCAGCACGCGCCACACGTGCAGGGAGTTGAGCCGGCGGCCGAGCCAGAAGGCGGCCGCGCCCAGCGCGATGAACCAGACCAGCGAGCCGGTGGCCGCGCCCAGGCCGAAGACGGCGCTGCCCTGGCCGTAGGCGAGCGAGGCGGTGCCGATCAGCACGGCGGTGTCGAGCCAGGCGTGCGGGTTCAGGAAGGAGAAGGCCAGGGCGGAGAGCACGGCCTGGCGCGGCGACACCGGCTCGGCGATGAGGCCGCCGTCGGCGCTGAAGGGCGTGGCGCGCGGGCGCAGGAAACGCTGGAAGGCCTGCCAGCCGTAGACGCCGAGGAACAGCACGCCCGCGCCGATCATCGCGCCGAGCAGCTTGTCCGACAGGCCGCCGAGCTGGGCCAGGCCCAGCACGCCCAGGCCGATGAGCACCACGTCGGCCAGCGCGCACGTGATCACGGTGAGCCACAGGTGCTGGCGCTGCAGGCCCATGCGCAGCACGTGGGCGTTCTGCGGGCCGATCGCCATGATCAGCGACATGCTCAGCACCATGCCGGCGGTGAAGGTGGGAAAGGCGAGGGTCATGCGAACTCTGGAAACCAAAACGGGTGAATGGCCGGCAGTGTGCGCGCAAAACCGCTTCATTTAAATCAAGTTAACTTAAACTCATATCGATTGAAAATAACTTGAGTGAATGATGCTGGACGCCCGCCAACTCGACGCCCTGGCCGCCGTGGTCGAACACGGCGGCTTCGGCCCGGCCGCGCAGGCCCTCTCGCTCACGCTGGCGGCGGTGTCGCTGCGCATCAAGTCGCTGGAGGACACGCTGGGCCAGCGCCTGCTGGTGCGTGGCAAGCAGGTGCGCGCCACCCCGGCCGGGCAGGCGCTGCTGGCCCATGTGAAGCAGGTGCGGCTGATGGAGGCCGACCTGCTCGACGGCCTGCAGGGCGGGGCGCCGGCCCCGGGCGGCGTGCGCTGGCAGAGCCTGTCGGTGGCGATCAACGCCGACTCCGTGGCGGGCTGGTTCCTGCCCGGCGTGGCCCCGCTGCTGCGGCGCCACCACCTGCTGCTGGACATCATGATCGACGACCAGGACCACACGCACAGCGCGCTCAAGAGCGGCGACGTGATGGGCTGCGTGACCGCGTTGTCCACGGCCATGCGCGGCTGCGTGGCCGAGCCGCTGGGCGTGATGCGCTACCACTGCGTGGCCGCGCCGGCCGTGGTGCAGCGCTGCCGCACGCCCAAGGGCGCGGTCTCGGTGCACAAGCTGCTGGCGCAGCCGGCCATCATCTTCAACCGCAAGGACGCGCTGCAGGACGCCTTTCTGGAACAGCACTTCGGCCTGCGCCAGCCGCGCTACCCGCGCCATTTCGCGCCGGCGGTGGAGGCCTTCGAGACCGCGATCGAGCTCGGCCTGGGCTGGGGCATGGTGCCCGAGCAGCACCTGCAGAACCGCCCGGCGTTGCAGGAAATCCTGCCCGGCGCCACGGTGGACGTGTCGCTGTACTGGCAGCATTGGGCGCACGAATCGCTGTCGGCGCAGCGACTGACCGAAGCGGTGAAGGCGGCGGCGCGCGCGCACCTGGCGGCGCCGGTCTGAGCGCCCGGGCGGCGGTGGCGCTCAGGCGGGGGTGAGGGTCGGCGGTTCGAAGGCGCGCACGGGTGCCGCCTCGCCGTGCCAGAGCGCCACGTCCACGAGCGCGGTCATGGCGCTGCTGCCCTGGGCCAGGCGCGAGGTGCCGAGGTCGATCGTGAGCACGTTCGGGTTGCCGTGGCGCTCCGGCTCGCCGCCGTCGCTGTCGAACCAGGCGCCGGTGGAGATCACGACCACGCCCGGCATCACGGCCTCGTCCAGCGTGGCGCCGCCCAGGCAGGTGCCGCGGGCGTTGAACACGCGCACCAGGTCACCGTCGGCGATGCCGCGCGTGCGGGCGTCGTCCGGGTTCAGTCGAACGCGCTGGCGCTCGCGCAGCTTCTGCTCGCGCGAGACGACCCCGGCATCGAGCTGCGAATGCAGCTTGTCGGCCGGTTGCGAACTGATCAGGTGCAACGGCCACTGGCGCGCGCTGTCCGCGCCCAGCCATTCGGCGGGGGCGAGCCAGCTCGGGTGGGGCGGGCAGTCCGCGTAGCCGAAGCCCGCGATGGCGCTCGAATGCAGCTCGATGCGGCCCGACGGTGTGCCCAGGGGCGCGGCCTGCGGGTCCTGGCGGAAGGCTTCGAACAGCACCATCTCGCGCTCGGGCTCGGGCAGCTCGGCCACACCTTCTTCCCAGAACCGGTCGAAATCGGGCAGCGGGAAGCCGGCCGCGCGCCAGTTGTCGGCGGTGCTGTCGTAGAGGGCGCGCACCCAGGCGGCCTCGTCGCGGCCCTCGGTGAACGCGGCCTCGTGCCCGGCGCGCGCCGCCAGGTCGCGGTAGATGTCGAAGTCGTTGCGGCTCTGGCCCACCGGCGCGATCGCCTGCTTCATCGCCAGCAGGTAACGGTCGCGCGAAGAGCCCCCGACGTCGTTGCGCTCCAGCGTGGTGGTGGCCGGCAGCACGATGTCGGCACGGCGCGCGGTGGGCGTCCACCAGCTGTCGTGCACGACGATGGTCTCGGGCTTCTGCCAGGCGCGCAGCAGGCGGTTCAGGTCCTGGTGGTGGTGGAACGGGTTGCCGCCGGCCCAGTAGACCAGCTCGATGTCGGGGTAGGTGCCGGTGCGCCCGTTGAAGGCGTAGCTCTCGCCGGGCTGCAGCAGCATGTCGGCCATCCGCGCCACCGGGATGCTGCGGCCGATGGGGTTGGGGCCGGCCGAGAGCC
>NZ_JBYTAE010000017.1:0-71708 GCF_058787875.1 Hydrogenophaga sp. FW305-3-2-15-A-LB1
ACGGCCCGCTCGCTCTCGGTCGCGACCGTGGCCAACATGAAGCAGAACCTGGCGTTCGCCTTCCTCTACAACGCCCTAGGCATTCCGCTGGCCGCGGGCTTGTTGTACCCATTCACCGGCTGGCTGCTGTCGCCCATGATCGCCGCGCTGGCCATGAGCCTGAGCTCGGCGTCGGTGATCGGCAACGCCTTGCGGCTGCGAGGCGCGGCGATCCGGGAAGAATGAGGTTGCACCGCAGGATCAACGCGCCTCTGATGTCATCGGCATGCCCCGGAAGCTTTTAGCGCGTGATGCCGCCTAAAAAGTTCACCTCACTCTGTAAGGCTGCAAATTGAAGTTGGCTGGAGACCAACGATGCGGCAGTCACTCCCGATTCGCTAACTGACAGGAGAGTGGCCAGGATCTATTTGCAGACCACCCTAGTGTGCTGTCCCGCTGATACGTGAGCAAAGTCGGTGGAGCTTTTCGAGGATCGAATCTGCAGTGGCAGTCCACTTGAAGGGCTGGCAGTTCGTGTTGTAGGCGCAGACGAAGTGATCGATGCGCTGCACGAGCTGCTTGACGCTGGTGAAGGAGCCGCGACGGATGGTCTTGTCCGTGATCAGGGCGAAGAAGCGCTCGACTTGGTTGAGCCAGGAGCTGTAGGTTGGGATGAAGTGCATGTGCCAACGCGGCCTGCTCGCCAGCCATGCCTTGATCTTCGGATGGCTGTGGGTGGCGTAGTTGTCGCAGATGCAGTGAATGTTCAACTCGCTTGGTACGGCCTTGTCGATCTCGCGCAGGAAGGCCAGGAACTCCTGATGCCGGTGGCGCGGCTTGCACGCTGCCAGCACGGCACCATTGAGCACATTCAGCGCCGCGAACAGCGTGGTCGTGCCGTGGCGCTTGTAGTCATGAGTGACACCCTCAACGTAGCCGAACCCCATGGGCAACATCGGCTGCGTACGCTCCAGGGCCTGGCACTGGCTCTTCTCGTCCACGCACAGGACCAGCGCGTTTTCCGGGGGACTCAGGTACAGGCCGACCACGTCGCGCAGCTTCTCGATGAAGAACGGATCGTTGGAGAGTTTGAAGCTCTCGCTGCGGTGCGGCTGCAGGCCAAAGAGCTGGAAGTAGCGCTGCACACTGGTCTTGGAGATGCCGGTCTCGGCGGCCACCGTTCGCACGCTCCAGTGCGTCGAACCGTCGGCGGGCTTGGTGTGCAGCGTGGTCTTGATCAACTGGGCCACGCGTTCATCGTCGATCGTGCGCGGCTTGCCCGGGCGCATATCGTCGTACAGACCGGCGATGCGTCGTTCGATGAAGCGCGAGCGCCATTTGCCCACCGTCTGCTTGGTCATCTTCAGCCGCTGAGCAATCGCATTGTTGGCCTCGCCCTGGGCGCTGGCAAGCACAAGGCGCGCGCGATTGCACAACGCCGCAGGCAACGAACGGCTGCGCGCAAACGACTGCAACTGAACCCGTTCGTCATCACTCAACACCAGTTCTGCCTTTGGCCGACCTGTTCTCATCGCGATATCTCCTTTTCAAAGATACCGCATGGGCATGCAGGATTAATGCCAGTTATTTGCGGGACATCACACTAGGAGCCCTGCAAATTTCTGATGCTGCGACTTCCCTAGGACCCGCGGGCCGGCTCCCCGGGGAACCACTGACGGATGTCCGCCCACGCCCTTGAATCCTGTTCGATCAGGACACTCACCATGGCGAACTGCCGTGTGTCTACGTATGGAACCGGGATCGCCTGACCAGGGAACAGTTGGCACAGAAGTTCATCTACATCCACGTTGAAATGCGTTCGACAGACTGCAGGCCGGTGGTTTCTGATGCTGCAGTTGCTGTCCTTAAGGAACGTGCATGGCGTGTCGTAACCCATAGTGGGCAGCTCATGATGTTCATGCAAGGGTTGGGGAGAGCGTCCGATCGCTTTCCCTATCGCGCGTGCTTCTGTTGCGGAAATTTTGATCGGGATGTGGCAGCAATGACTGCAACCGGAGCGGCAGGCTGCGACCGGTTCTATGGCCGCTGCAAAGGCGTCAGCTGCTCTGTGCAGCCACAACACCTTCTTTGGCTTGGTCGATGCCTGGACGGATACGTTTAGGAGCCTCGTGACGTCGTCTCTGGCTCGTCCGGAGACTTTTGCCATGGCGGCTTCAGCGGTTGCAGCGACACCCGCAAGCCGATCGTTGACTTCGTCAGGAAAGTCCTCGCTTGCATTGAGAGCAACACCCTCCACAAACGAACGCAGTGCATCTGCGATGCGGGTTTCAAGCGTGCCTTCGCTATCGCCGGTGGGGGAGGGTAGTGTGTCCATCTTCATTCCCCGATCTTTTCACGATTCGTTCGACTTTCCAGTGCCAAAGAGTGTCGGTACGCGCAAAGGCTGGTCGCAAGGTGTGGGCTGAATTTCAATTGTGGCAACTTCCCTACCCGGGTTGCAAGCATCGCGAACTCGTCTCCCTCGGCCGCAGGGCGCTGGACGGCATACTTAGCGGATGACGCAACCGATCGACCCTCAGCACGCCGAAAGCTTGGCCCTGCTCCAGCAGGTTGCCGAATACCTGGACAGGCTCCCGCAAGTTCAAACGACCCGCGAGCTCTGTCGACGCATCAAGGATCATCTCGAGACCCCTGACAACGTGGTGACCAGGCGCGCGTATGAAACAGCAGGCCTTGAGTTCACTGGCGGCTCGTACACAGCTGCCGGGTTTCCACTGATCGAAGCCCACGTCGTGGTACCCGCGATCGTCTACATCAGAAGCGCGATACTTGACGAGCCAAGGTTCCAGGATGAGCACGAAACGCAGTTGCTCAATCTCCTCTACGGCGACGGCATAGTTCTGGCGCTGTCCCCAGTGGAATGACGCGGATCGGCCCTCACACACCCATGCGAAACCAAAGCCTCGCACTGGCCCACAAAATTGCGAAGGCACGTGCTGCTGCTCCGGCTGATCTGCCTCTAGTCCGGCATTGCGCTCACGTTGTGCTGGCATGGGCGATGGAGAGCGAAGATCAAGAGAGAGCGATCGCTGAGTTGAAGGCTGCTCATGGGTCCAACTGGTCCCTGGTCACGGCCCTGCAGCTCCTATCAGGCAGGCGCGGACTGTTCGCTGCGGAGTGTTGCGACGGTCATGAGCGTGTTGCGCTGTATCACGCGCACCTGTTGGCCAAGGTCTCTTGCGACTTGGCCGCCTTGGGAACAGACAGGCCGCCGACGTCGCTAGAGGTTGAGGCGCTTCGCAGGCTTGCGACTGAGCAGGCAGACCGAGCTTGATCTGAACGTCTTCGGACTAAATTGAGTCAGGCCCTCGCGACAGGGATGTCCTCAAACCGCGTGGTGTACTGCGGTGTGCGCCGCTCTTGCTTCATGTCCCATTCACGCAGCGGACCAGTCTTCCCAGTCGAGGCGGAGTGCACCGTACCCTTGCCAAAGCGCCCATTGATCGCATCCATTGCCTCCATGAGGCGCGCGCGCCCCATTGCATGTAGGTTCGGTCGGTGCATCGAAGTCCAGGCTGCCCTGATGCATCGTCGCTGGCAGAAGATCCACAAGGATCACACCGGCCTTGCTGAAACGATAGCCAGGCACGTACATGCATCGCATGCCGTCAGCCGCTGCCTGCACGAGTGCGAGAGTATCTGCGGTTGGCTTCGGAAGCTGCACTACGATGCTGCGTGACAGCTGTGGGCCTGCTCTGTGGGGCGAGGTGTGAACGAACACGAGCATCTCGGTCGCGATGCTGTCCTGTGCGCGCAGTTTCTCTCCCGCTCTGCCCGCGAACTCGCTCACTGCTTCGATCAGCGGCCGCAACTCGTGAACTGGTTTCCCAAAGGAGCGAGTGCAAGCGATCTGTTTCTTGGGCCCAGGTGCGTCGTCGAGCTCGATGCACTGCTGCCCCTGCAGCTCGCGAAGCGTGCGCTCCAGAGTCACGCTTCAACGGCGCCGCACTGTGGCTGAGTCCATGCGGACAAAGTCGAGGACGATCTGAATGTCGCCTTCCTTCAGTTGCTTTGCGATGCGCGGGCCCACGCCCCATACCTCACCCACATCCGTGGTGCTTAGCAATGCGTCAAGGTCAGACTGGCATCAGCGAGCTGGGTTTGCCGCGCCGCCAAAGAGCCATCAACAAGGCGTCGCTCACCATCTTGGCCTGCATGGTGTCGCTCATTAACCAGCCCACGATGCGGCGTGAGTACAGGTCCATCACCGCTGCCGCATACAGCCAGCCCTCTGCCGTCCAGATGTAGGTGAAGTCGGCCACCCACTTCTGGTTCGGACCACTGGCCTCGAAGTCGCGCTGCAGATGGTTGGGGGCGATGTGGTTCTCAAGTCTGCTGCCCGTATCGCCGGGTAGCCTGCGTCGCTTGTGGCGGGCTTGCAGCTTGGCCAGGTGCATCAGCCGGATGACCCGGTTCATCCCGCAACTCTCGCCCAGCGCTCGCAGGTCGTGCCAGACGCGTGGACTACCGTAGGTGCGGTCGCTGAGCTCGAAGCTCTCTCGGATGAGGCGGGTGAGCCTGGAATCGTCTTGGCTGCGCTGACTCGGCGCTCTGTCCATCCATTCGTAGAAGCCGCTGTGGGAGACCGCCAGAACCCGGCACATGGTGCGGGTGGGCCAGACACTACGATGCCGCGCAATGAAGCCGTACTTCACTGCGGGTCCTTGGCATAGTAGCCGAGCGCTTTTTTTAAGATGTCGCGCTCCGTGGTCACGCGGCGCAATTCGCGTTGCAACCGCTCCACTTCCGTGGCAGCCTCACTGCGCAATGGTCGGTTCGCTCTGAGGTCCAGAACCCCACCACGTTCCTGAGTCACCCAACGCCTGAGCACACCAGCATCAATGCCGAGGTCTCGCGCAATGTGCGTGACGGTGGCGCCTGGCTGTTTGCACAGCTTTACCGCTTCACGTTTGAACTCGTCCGTGAAGCTCCTTCGGGTTCTTGTCATGCCTATCTCCTGAACACATCATGTCATTGGATGTGTCCGGGAAACTGGGGGAAGCCCAGAGTGCGTTGGGCCGCTTCCTGCATGACGGCGAACAACCACATCGAGCGCCTAGTGCGGCCATGGGCGATGGGGCGCAAGGCGTGGTTGGAGCACGGCTCGCCGGGTCTGTCGAGTTTGTGCGAATGGCCTGCATTGAAATGGCGGCCTGAAAAAGCTGAACCCGCGGGATAGGTCTGCGCCCCCGCGACTCGCGTCAAAGGCGGCCAGCTGAGACTCGTTTAAAACACATCAGCGATGTCATCGTCCGACCGTATCTCAAGCATCGCGCACCGCAAGGTCTGCGTCCTTTGAGAATGTCAGGTTTGGGTTCCCCAGCGTCGCAACGACGCCGCCGGAAGCGTCATGAAGTGCCCAGCGGGACTCGTATTACCGTCACCAGTGCGGAGGCCATGCTCAAGATCGAAGGGCAAGGCGGGAGAGTGTCCACCGGTTCTGTGGATGGATCACGCACCTTGCTCCGAGTTCGTCCGCCGTTCTGTTTCCGATGCCTCTCGAAGTATTTCACGTCCCCCATTCGCCGCGATGACAGCCACAACGATGCCCAGCATAAGGTCCGGGACGTTCGACCCCAGCCACATCACCAGTACCCCGGACAGCACGATGGCACCATTGACGATTGAGTCGTTGCTCGTGAAGATCGCCGACGCCTTGAAGTTCACATCTTCTCCACGGTGGCGCCGCAGCAATCGAAGGCACACCAGGTTCAAGGCTGCGTTGGCGGCGGCCATCGCCATCATTGCGGGGCCCACAGGCTCTTCACCGCCGGCAAAGCGGCGCAGGACCTCCACCAGCAGCAAAACGGCAAGTCCGATCAAAAGCACGCCCGACAGGCGCGCCGCGCGCACTTTGACCATTGCCGCCCGACCGACCGCGTAGAGGCTGACAGCATAGACCGAGGCGTCGGCTAGGTTGTCCAAGCCAGCGCCCATCAGCGCTGTGGAGGAAGCCCATATCCCAAGTCCGATGCCGGCGGCCGACTGCCCGAGGTTGATGAGCAGCACCGCCAGTAGGATCTTGCGGTCTGTTGCGTTGCTCGCGTCGAGGCCGCCAAGTTCGTCGTCACCATCGGTCTCAGCCATTGCCTACTCCTTCCAACTTACGGCGACACGGGCCGCGACACAACCAGGGGGAGGGCCGAGAGCGCCCCACGCAGTTCAGCCGTAGCCAGGATTTCTGACAGGATTTGCGGCGCTGCGTCACGAGTGTAAAGAACGTAAAGCGGCACGCCATTGCGGCCGAGCGATGCCAGGGCAGCGGTGATAGCAGGGTCACGCAGCGTCCAGTCAGCCCTCAGCAACGTGACGCCCCTGTTGGCCATATCGGCCAGCACCGCAGCGTCCTGCAGCACCGTCTTCTTGTTGTACTGGCAGGTGACGCACCATGCCGCGGTGAAGTCAACAAACACTGGCCGCCCGGTGGCCAACAATTGTTCCACGCGTCCTGCTTCCCAGGCTTGCCAAGTTGCGTCAGTTGCAACTGCAGCGCGCTCAGGCCGCCCCGTGTCGATCTGCCCAGCAAGCACCCAAGCGAAGCCCACGGTCCAAGCCAGCGCGATCATGCCAACGACCAAGCGCGCGCGTCCCCTCAAGCCAAGACTCCAGGCGAGCATCGCCGTGGCTAGCATCAACACCAACAGCGCGCTTGCGGCATCGATCCCGCTTTGCTGTGCCAACACCCAAGCAAGCCATACCACCGCCGCGAACATTGGGTAGGCCATCAGCTTGCGGAACGTGACCAGCCACGGGCCAGGCCGCGGCAGCATGCGCGCGGTAGCCGGTATCCAGCTGACGACGAGATACGGGAGGGCCATGCCCAATCCAAGTGCCGCGAAGATCAGCAGTGCCTGCGCGGCGGGCAGCCCGATCGCGAAACCCAGCGCCGCGCCCATGAAAGGCGCGGTACACGGCGATGCCACCACTACGGCCACAACGCCAGAGAGGAACGAGTTCAGCACCGGATGGCTGCTCTGCAGCGATGCGACGCGGGCAGGCAACAGTTGGCGAAACTCGAACACGCCCGCCAGATTCAAGCCGATCAATGTGAACAGCACGGCCAGCGCGGCAACCACGCCGGGGATCTGCAACTGGAATCCCCAGCCGAGCTGCTGCCCGGCACTTTGGAGCGCCGCGACGAGAAGGCCCAGCACCACGAATGAAGCCACGACCCCGGCCGAATATGCTGTCCCATTGATGCGACGCACCCTCTTGTTCGCCGCATGCTGGGTAAAGCCAACCACTTTTAACGCCAGAACCGGGAAGACGCAAGGCATCAGGTTGAGGATCATTCCGCCGAGCAACGCGCCCAGCAACGCCGTCCAAAACGTCAGGCCGGCACCATTCGCCGCAGCCGCAGCAGTGTTGTCGCGCAGGGCTTGCTGCAAGGCCGGCGAGAGTGTGGCCGGCGCGGCGACGGCAGGCCATGCACCTTGCACCCGTGCGGCAATGCTCCAGCCTTCGTTTCCTTGAGTCAGCACAATAGGCATCACCTGAGGGCTCTGACTGCGATACGGTGAGAGCGGCACGCGCGCGGTCCAGACCTCGCCCTCCCATGCCTGAGTCCACTGGGCCGAAGTTTCAATCACCTCCGAGGTCTCGGGAAAGAACTCTAGCGACTTTCCTCTAAGGCCTTCAGACAGGCCACGGACCTGAAGGTGTAGGACAGCGCCTTCGATGGTTGCGGTAGCCTGTCCAGCTAGCGGCTTGGGCTGCGCTGCGAAGCTTGCCTGAAATGCAGAACCTTGCGCGGCTGTCGCGCTCATGACGGGAATTGAAAGAGAGAACTCGCCCTCCTCGGGGATGCACTCCTTGCGGCACACCAGCCAGTGCGCCTTGAGCTTGACCTCCAGCGCCGCGCCAAGCGGCGAAGGCTTGAAGTCGGGCGTGATCGCCAGCGGTACCGGCAGGAGCACCGTGTGCTCGTAACCGTAGTTGATCAAGGTCCCGATTGGATACTTCCGTGGCATCGGCCAGGCAATCTCACCGGCGCTCACGCCATCTGGCAGCTTCCATTCCAGGCGCGTGGGCAAGCCTGAGTCGCCGGAATTTTTCCAGTAGGAATGCCATTCGGGCTGATGCGCGAGCCGCAGGCCAACCCAGACTGGCTTGCCGGGCTCGACACCCTCCGGCGCGTGGGCCAGCAGTTCGGCGCGGGTGCGCTCGGTCACCACCACGCTCTTACCGGCCCCCTGGGCCCATGCCACACCGCCCCCCAACAGCATCAGCAGGGTGAGGAGATTGGCGGCGAAGGAGGCAAGGCGCGTGAACATCGAAGCAGTACGGCATTGCGGTGGCCGGGATGCCCACCGTCGGCCGGGACTATAGGTGCAATCTGCAGCGACATTGACAGCAGCCCGATCCCGCTGGGGGTCTCTGCACGACCAGTTTGACTCTACTGTGGCTAGAGGGTTTCCAATGCCAGCCGGAGCCTTTTGAGGGACAGAAAATGAGCAAAAGAGAATTGCCGTTCATGTGCGCTGCGATGCGTTATGGCAGTTATCCGCTGATCGTTGGCGCGACCGCGCTGGTGCTATTCGGTGGTCTCGCGAGCGGCTGGCCGTATTTCCCGACCGTGCCGCTGACCGTTGCCGCCGCGCTCGCCGCAGTCGCGCTGTTGGAGCGGCAACTACCCTTTCATGCGGCTTGGCACGAGGACCACCGAGACAGCGCTTGCGACGCGATTCATGCGGTCGTGAACTTGGTGGTGCTGCTGACGGTCCACGGTCTGATCGCGGCCTCGGCACATCTGTGGTCGGCCGGCACGTGGTGGCCGAAGCAGTGGGCCTTGTGGGCGCAGGCGCTTGCCGTCGGCGTGGTCCTCGACTTGAGCCTGTACGGTGTGCACTGGCTCAGCCATCGTGTCAGGTGGCTTTGGCGCTTCCACGCGATCCACCACAGCTCCGAACGGCTGTACTGGCTTAACGGCGAGCGGCGCCACCCCTTGCACGCCGGGATGATGGCCGCACCAGGCCTCGTCGCCGTGATCTTGATGGGCGCGCCGGCCTTGGCCGTGGGCGCATGGCTGGGCCTGCTGGCCGTGCATCTGGCGTTCCAGCACTCCAACCTGGATTACCGAGTGGGACCGCTTCGGTTCGTGCTTGGAGCGGCCGAGGTGCATCGCTGGCACCACAAGCGCGAGTACGAAGACGCCCAAGTCAACTTCGGGGAGTTCTGGATGGTGTGGGACCACCTGTTCGGCACCTTCCGTTTGCCGAAGCACAAATTGGGTGCCGAAGAAGTGGGCCTGATGGAAACCGAGTTCCCGATGGCCTACGGTGCCCAGCTGGTGTACCCATTCCGCACGAGCGCTCCAGCAGCAAGTACCACTTCCGCAGCGCGCGTGCTCGCCGTATCGGCATTTCTGCGGGAGGTGAATCTGTCGGCCTCGTTCGAGACCAAAGGCGACATGCGCGCCGCGTGGCGTGCGCAGGAACTTGGCCACATCGTGTCGCAGCCTTACCTAGGCCTGCACATGCGCAGCCACACTAGCATGCTTGGCCTGGCCTGGCGGACGCGCAATGGTGCCGAAGTCATGGCTCAGCTGGTGCGGCTCGTGCTGGCCCCCATCGGGCACGTACTCGGCCGCACGCCGTTGCAGAATGTCGGCACAGCCCGATTCGGCGTCATGGAACGTGGCAGCTGGCCGCCGGAGTTGGACCCTATGTCGCTGCAGCGCCGATAACATTGCTCCTATGAACGAAGCCCAGCGCCGCATCGCGAACGAATTCGGAGTGCCCCAGCACTTCGATGTGCAGGTCGAGATCGACAGGCGCATTCGGTTCCTCGTGGACTATGCGCGTGCGGCGGCCGCGAAGTCCCTGGTGCTGGGCATCAGTGGTGGTGTCGATTCCACCACTGCGGGGCGCCTGTGCCAAATCGCTGCACAGCAACTTCGATTAGCGGGACTTCAGACCCGGTTCATCGCCATGCGCCTACCTCATGGGGTGCAGGCGGATCACGCCGATGCTCAGCGCGCGTTGGCGTTCATCGATCCGGACGAAGTGCTCACCGTCGACATCAAACCTGCTGCCGATGCCATGCTGCTGCAACTCAGTGCCGGCGGGCTGGGATTTAATGACCATTGGCAGCAAGACTTCGTGCACGGCAACATCAAGGCACGCCAGCGCATGATTGCTCAGTACGCGGTTGCAGGCGCAACAGGTGGTCTGGTGGTTGGGACCGACCACGCCGCAGAGGCCGTCATGGGCTTCTTCACCAAGTTCGGCGACGGTGGCTTCGACCTGAGTCCGCTGAGCGGGCTGACGAAGCGGCGCGTCCGAGCCATCGCGCTGGCCCTTGGCGCTGATGAATCCCTGGCGAACAAAGTTCCCACGGCAGATCTGGAGTCCATGCGGCCCTTGCATCCCGATGAGGCGGCGCTGGGCGTCAGCTACGACGCGGTCGATGACTTCCTGGAGGGGAAGGACGTCAAGCAGGCGGCAGAAAATATTATCATTGAGACGTTCAATCGGACAGCCCACAAGCGGGCTCTGCCGGCCGCCCCTGACTCGCACCGCGACGTCTGAGCATCAGGCGGACTCGGCCAAGCTGTTGAGAATGCCGCACTCGCGGGCGCTGCGCGCGGTGTCGCAAGAACGCCGCAGGTCCAGCAACTCGCTCTCCAGCTTTCGCAACTCCTTGATCTTGGTCCGCACCTGTGCGATGTGAGAATCGACCAAGGTGTTGACCTCGCCACAGTCCAACTCCGGGCGGTCCCGGAAGTTCAGCAATTGGCGAATCTCTTCCAGCGTCATGTCCTTGGCGCGGCAGCGGCGGATGAACAGCAGCCGTAGCAGATGCACGTCGTCGTACAGACGGAAGTTGCCTTCGCTGCGTGCCGGCTTGGACAGTAGACCCTCAGACTCATAGAAGCGGACGGTCTGCACCAGGCAGTCCGCCTTCTTGGCCAATTCCCCGATCCGCAGCATGGTCGATCTCCGCAAAAGTCTTGACTCTATATCAACTAGAGGGTGTCCAATGGGAAGAAGCGGGGAAACCCCCCTTCCCAAAGAGCCATTCCATGAACAAAGACCAAGCGAATTCCTGTGGCTGTTCCGGCGCGAGTATCGATGCGACCGCCTGCGGCAAGACGCAGACTCCCCACGAAACGACCATCTTCCACGTCAGCAACATGGATTGCCGCAACGAAGAAGCGCTGGTGCGGCGCACCCTGGAGGGCATGTCCGGCGTCGAACGACTGGAGTTCGACCTGCCGCAGCGCAAGCTGACCGTCTCGCATGGGAACGTCTCGCCGGACACCCTGGAGCAAGCCCTGAACGCGGTCGGCATGAAGGCGCAGGCCGTGCGAGAAGCCGCGGCGTTGACCACTTATCGCATTGAGAACATGGACTGTCCGAGCGAGGAGATGCTCATTCGAGCGCACCTGGCTCCGCTCCGTGGAATTCAAAACCTGGACTTCGACCTGCGCGAACGCACGCTGCGGGTGAAGCATCTCGCCGAGGCACGGGCGCAGATGGAACAGGTCTTTGCCACCATCGGCATGCATGCCAAGGAGCAACGCCCTCAGGACGTGGCGCCGGTGGCGACTGCGTACGCAGGTCAGACTGTGCATCCATCGCAGCCACAATCGCCTGCAGATGCAGCGTCTAATCGCGTGACGTACCGCATTGAGAACATGGACTGCCCGACCGAGGAGGCGCTGATACGCGACCGTCTTGGCAAGGAGCCGGGCGTCACGGCGCTCGACTTCAATCTGATGCAGCGCGTGCTGGGCGTGCAGCACACGCTATCGTCCACCGATCCCATCGAGAGAGCGCTGCAGTCCATCGGAATGCGGGCCGAGCGGCAGAATCTGCAAACGGTGACCACGGTACTGCACATCGCGAAGATGGACTGTCCGACCGAAGAGAGCCTGATTCGCGGCAAGCTGCAAGGCATGGCCGGGGTACAGGACCTGAATTTCAACCTGATGCAACGCACACTCACCCTGCGGCATGCGCCGGATGTGATCAAGCCCGCCGTAGAAGCGATCGAGTCGCTGGGCATGGAAGCCCAGGTGCAGCAGACGGACGAACCACGCGATCCGCAGGCGCCCGCGCCTAAGACCTCCTGGTGGCCGATGGCGGTTTCCGGCATTGCGGCGGTACTCGCCGAAGGCGTGTACTGGGTCAACGACGGCAACCACTGGGCGGTGATGGTGCTCGCACTAGTCTCCATCTTCACGGGTGGCCTCAGCACCTATAAGAAGGGCTGGATCGCACTGAAAAACCTCAACCTGAACATGAACGCCCTGATGTCGATCGCGGTCACGGGCGGCATGGCGATCGGCCACTGGCCCGAGGCTGCCATGGTGATGTTCCTGTTCGCGCTGGCCGAGGTCATCGAGGCCAAATCGCTGGACCGCGCACGCAATGCGATTCGAGGGCTGATGGATCTCGCACCGGAGACGGCAACGGTGCGGCAGGACGACGGTTCGTGGAAGGAGGTCGCTGCCAAGCATGTGGCCAAAGGGGCCTTGGTCCGGGTGCGCCCGGGCGAGCGTATCGCGCTTGACGGCCTGATTGTTGCGGGGCGCTCGACCATCAACCAGGCGCCTATCACGGGCGAAAGCCTGCCGGTCGAGAAGGCCGAAGGCGACCAGGTTTTCGCGGGCACCATCAACGAGACAGGCTCCTTCGAGTACCACGTGACCGCAGGTGCCAGCGATTCGACGCTGGCCCGCATCATCCACGCGGTGGAGTCTGCGCAAGGCAGCCGCGCGCCCACGCAGCGCTTTGTCGACCAGTTCGCCCGGGTCTACACACCTGCCGTTTTCGCGGTGGCGGTGCTGGTTGCGGTCGTCCCGCCGCTCGCATTCGGCGGCGCCTGGTTCGACTGGATCTACAAGGCCCTCGTGCTGCTGGTCATCGCCTGTCCCTGCGCACTGGTGATCTCCACGCCAGTAACCATCGTCAGCGGCCTGGCTGCTGCCGCACGACGCGGCATCCTGATCAAGGGCGGCGTCTATCTTGAGGGCGGCCGCAAGCTCAAGGCCCTGGCCCTGGACAAGACCGGCACACTTACCCACGGCAAGCCTGAACAAACTGACTTCGTCCCGCTGGGCAGCGGAGACATCGCCGCATGGGCTGCCAGCCTTGCCGCTCGTTCAGATCACCCCGTGTCGCAGGCGATCGCCCGCAAGGCGAATCGCGACGGTGTGCCATTGCAGGAGGTTGACGACTTCACAGCCCTGCCCGGTCGCGGGGTGCGCGGCCGTGTGGCCGGCCGCATGCTGCACATGGGTAACCATCGCCTGGTCCAGGAGCGCGGCCTGAGCGAGGAGGCATTGCAGTCCCAACTCGAAGCACTGGAGCGCCAGGGCAAGACCGCTGTCTTGCTGATGGATGATGCAGCAGTCCTTGGCATGTTCGCCGTGGCCGACACTGTGAAGGAAACCAGCCGTGAAGCGGTTGCCGACCTGCAGGCCCTGGGCGTGCGCACTCTCATGCTGACCGGCGACAACCAGCACACCGCACAAGCGATCGCCGCCCAGGTCGGCATCACAGAAGCGCGCGGCGCCCAGCTTCCAGAGGACAAGCTCAAGACCATCGAAGGGCTGCTCGGCGGTGAAGGCCAGGTCGGCATGGTAGGCGATGGCATCAACGACTCACCCGCCCTGGCGCGCGCCGACATCGGCTTCGCGATGGGTGCGGCCGGCACCGACACCGCTATCGAAACGGCCGACGTCGCCTTGATGGACGACGATCTCCGCAAGATTCCCACCTTTATTCGGCTGTCGCGCAGCACGGCGGCTATCCTGACGCAGAACATCGTCTTGGCGCTGGGCATCAAGGCCGTATTCCTCGCGCTGACGTTCACCGGGCACGCCACCATGTGGATGGCCGTTTTTGCGGACATGGGGGCAAGCCTGCTGGTCGTCTTCAACGGTCTGCGCCTGCTGAAACTCAAGTCGGCATGAAGCTCAGGTGCCACGCTTTCTATTTCTGGGCAACAGCTGGCGCCTGTGCGCCGCATCACGTGACCAGCCTGATGGCCGCGCGGGCTCTGCTCCGTGGTTGGGAGGTTCTTCCGCAGACGAACGGGGAAGTTGGTAAGAGTCACGTTGAAGGAGACCATCATGGCTGCGTGCACTGACTCGCCGGCCGGTCGACGGTTCAGCGGCGCCACACATGCTCGCTTGATATATGAAGCGAAGGCTGCTGACTCCACCGAGCAGGCCTGGTTGTATCTGGAGGCCGCTCATATCGTGGGACAGCTTCACCTGTGGCCGCATCTACAAACGCACGCACACATGCTTGAACTGTCCTTGCGCACACGAGACTGGCCTGAGGTTGCAGGTCAGATGCTCAGGCTGGCGTTGGTGCCATTGGGACACGTAAGCGGGCGCTTGCCGCTGGGCAACCCCGGGCGATCCACCGTAAGTGCCTTCGTACCGTTGCCGGTTCGCCCGGAACTGGCTGACCGGATCGCTCGTGCAAGCGACCATTGAATGCCCACAGCTTAAAATGCACCGCATGCGCGCCTTCTTGGTCATGTTGATGTTCACTCTGTCGCTGCTGCAGTTTCCTGCAGCAGCGACGATTGAATGTTGCGGCCACGCTTCGGTCAGTCAAGGGCCGCAACAACCCGATCAGACCACCGAAATGACGTCCGGGTCGGGCACGGAAGAGCTGGCCATCAACGGCCTGGGCCTTGAACTCGACAGTGGAAACTGCCACGCAAACTGCGCCGCAGCCGTGACCGCGACCACCGCGACCATGGCCTCCCCTGGGGGCATCGAACGGGCGGAGCACCTCGTTGAACGCTTCTTGCAGCCCTGGCTTGGGCAACCTTACCGCCCACGGTGGTTCCACCCGAGTGGTTCGGGATTGAACGCTGACGCCTGATGCGCTGACGCGCACGCCTTCCCCGATCCACGGCCTTCAGTGACCGCCGTTTCGCACGGCGGTCGACCCTGGATCGTTCTGGAAGGATTCCCCTCATGACCGCGCGCTGGACTCAGCGAAACCCAAGATGGACGTGGCTTGCAGCCGTAGCAACGCTCTTGCATGTTGATCAGATCAGCAAGTCGTATTTCTCAAACACCCTGGCACTTGGCGAAGCGGTACGGGTGACCGAGTGGTTCAACTTTGTGCATTTGCTCAACGCGGGGGCGGCCTTTTCGTTGCTGGCCGATGCGGGTGGCTGGCAACGCTGGCTCTTCATTGGCGTGGCCGTGCTGGTGGTCGGTGTCGTTTCTTTCGGGTGCCTTTTCCGGCAGGCCGAACCATTGGATCGATGGGTGGGCGCCTTCGTGGTGGGCGGTGGGAGCGGCAACCTCGTGGACCGCATCCAGATCGGTGCCGTGGTGGACTTCCTCGATTTCCACTGGCGCAGCATTCACTGGCCAGCCTTCAACCTGGCCGACGTCTTCATTGTCTGCTCCATGCTGGTCTGGTGCTTCGCATCGCTGAAATCACCGTCGCGCCCATCGACCCGTAAAACCCCCGAGGAGTTGTCCTCATGAAGCATGGCTGGCTCTGGATCATGGCCGCCTGGGGTGTCGCATTGGTCGCCACGCTGGGCGCACTTTTCATGGGAGAAGTCATGGGCATGACGCCCTGTCTGCTTTGCTGGTACCTGCGCATCTTCATATTCCCGTTGGTCCTTGGTGGCGCAGCCATGGCCGGCTACCACACCGTCCTGGTGGCCGGTTGGGTGCCGAAGTGGTGGGTGCCTCGTGGCAAGCGGCCTGTTGAATCGCCGGCAGCGTTGACAAGAGAAGAGTGGTTGGAGTTTGCAACGTGAAGCTGGTTAAAGCAGGATTGGTGCTTGTTCTGTCGCTCTTGTTGTCCGCCTGCGGCGTGAAAGACGCTCCGCAGCCGAAGTTCTCCACGGTGGACATCACCGGCGCACCTTGGGGC
Organism: Hydrogenophaga sp. FW305-3-2-15-A-LB1; assembly: GCF_058787875.1. NCBI lineage: Bacteria > Pseudomonadati > Pseudomonadota > Betaproteobacteria > Burkholderiales > Comamonadaceae > Hydrogenophaga > Hydrogenophaga sp. FW305-3-2-15-A-LB1. The sequence goes on from NZ_JBYTAE010000017.1 coordinate 15,867, forward strand.
GAGGATTTTCGGTTGACCGACCATAACGGGCAAGCAAGAAGTCTCGCGGATTTCAAGGGAAAAGTCGTCGCACTGTTTTTCGGCTACGTGAACTGCCCGGATGTCTGCCCGACAACCATGACCAAGCTGGCGGCGGCGCTCAATACCCTTGGTGCGGACGCGAATCGCGTGCAGGTGCTACTGGTGACGCTCGATCCCAGGCGCGATACGCCGGAAATACTACGGCAGTATGTTCCGGCGTTTCATCCGACCTTCCTTGGCTTGTATGGCGATGAGCAGGCCACGGACAACATCGCAAAAGAGTTCAAGGTGTTCTACGAGCGCCGGAAGCCGGACGCGACCGGGTTCTACACGGTAGACCATGGTGGCGGCATTTTCGTCTTTGATCCTCAGGGCCGAAAAAGGCTGTTTATCAGCGATGAGCATGGACCCGACGTCATCGCGCGCGATTTGAAGACCGTGTTGAAGCAGGCAGATGGAAAGAGTTGGGAATGATGAACACACCGGCAGTGCTGGAAGCTAGCAATCTGGCATTCGTGCGCGGCGATCGCCGCTTGTTCCACGATCTCGCGTTGAAGGTGGAAGCCGGCTCATGCCTGCTTGTGCAAGGCGCCAATGGCTGCGGCAAGACCAGCCTGCTGCGCGTACTGACCGGACTAACACCTCCAGCGGCGGGAGAAGTGCGATGGAAAGGCGAGCGAATTCAGCGGTTGGGCGACGAATACAGCAATGCATTGCTGTATTGCGGACACCAGAATGCGCTCAAGGACGAGCTGACGGCAGAAGAAAACCTGCTGGCTGCGACGGCGTTGGCCGGGCGGCCGGTTGATGCCGAAGCGGTGCGCGAGGCGCTGCATCAAGCCGGCCTCGCGGGCCGCGAGGCCTTGCCTGTGCGTGTCCTGTCGCAAGGACAGAGGCGGCGTGCCAGCCTCGCGAGGCTGCTGCTGGATCACCGGCCGATATGGATTCTGGATGAGCCGCTGACGGCGCTGGACGTCAATGCGATTTCCTGGCTGTCGGCCGTGCTCGACCGCCACCTCGTGCAAGGCGGGTTGGCGGTGCTAACGAGTCATCAGGATGTTTCACTTGCGAGTCGTGTGCACAGCATGCGGTTGGGCGCGTGAGCGCAACGTCTGCCTTGTCTGCTTGGACAGGCGTGGTCCGGCGCGATTTGCGGCTGGCCATGCGGCGCAAGACTGACGCGCTGACCGCGCTGTTTTTCTTTGTCATCGTGGTCAGCCTTTTCCCGCTCGGCATCGGGCCGGAAATCGGCACTTTGCGACAGATTGCACCCGGCGTGCTGTGGGTAGCGGCCTTGCTGGCAACCATGCTGTCGCTTGGCCGCTTGTTCGAACAGGACTATGCCGACGGTACGCTGGAGCAGCTGGCCCTGTCGCCGGTGCCGCTGAGTGTGCTGGTAACGGGCAAGGTGTTCGCGCACTGGCTGTTGTCGGGGCTGCCGCTGACCCTGCTCGCTCCGCTGCTGGCGTTGCAATTCGATGTACCGGCGCCGTCGCTGGCGGTGCTCGTGCTGTCGCTCGCGATCGGCACGCCGGTGCTGAGCCTCATCGGAGGCATCGGTGCAGCGCTGACATTGGGCTTGCGCGGCGGCAGCGTGCTGGTGTCGCTGTTAATACTGCCGCTGTATGTGCCGGTACTGATCTTCGGCGCTGGCGCGGTGGAAGCGCAGGCATCGGGGCTGTCGGCTACTTCCCATGTGTCGCTGCTGACCGCGTTGTTGGTGGTGGCGGTTTTTTTCGCGCCATGGGCGACCACGGTGGCACTACGGATTGCCTTGGAATGATGAATAGACGAATGATCAACTTGTTCAGATTTGCATCGCCCGCGACTTTCTACCCGCTGGCTGGGAAGCTGATCCCTTGGTTCGCTGGCGCGGCGGCTGCATTCGCCATCGCCGGCTTGTATATGGGCTTCTTTGTCGCACCAACCGATGCCCAACAAGGGGAGGGCTACCGCATCATCTTCGTCCACGTGCCCGTCTCGTGGATGTCGATGTTCATTTATGTGCTCATGGCAGGCTGGGCGGGTTTCGGGCTTGCGCTCAACAGTCGGCTGTCCGGCATGATGGCCTCAGCGCTGGCGCCGACCGGCGCGATGTTCGCGTTCCTGTCGCTGTGGACCGGCGCGCTATGGGGCAAGCCGATGTGGGGCACGTGGTGGGTGTGGGATGCGCGGCTGACGTCGCAACTGATCCTGTTGTTTCTCTACCTCGGATTCGTCGCGCTGCAATCGGCGATCGACGATCCGCGCCGCGCGGACAAGGCCGGCGCGGTGCTGGCGCTGGTGGGCGTTATCAACATTCCGATCATCTACTTTTCGGTGCAATGGTGGAACACCCTGCACCAGGGCGCCTCGGTGTCGCTAACCAAGGCGCCGTCCATGGCCGCGGTCATGCTGACAGGCATGCTGCTGATGGCGCTGGCGTGCTGGATGTATGCGGTCGCGGCGGCGCTGGCCCGGGTGCGCTGCATCATCCTGGAGCGTGAACGGCACGCGGACTGGCTCCAGGAATTGCAAGAGGTGAAACGATGAACTGGAATAGTCCGGCGGAATTTTTCGCCATGGGCGGCTATGGCTTGTACGTGTGGGGTTCGTTTGCCGTCACCGCTGCGTGCCTGGTCGTGGAACCGGTGCTGCTGCGTCAACGGCGCAACACTGCCTTGACACAACTGAAACGCGAGCTCGTGCTCGAGCAGGAAATCTTCAATGAAAAATCGTCATAAGCGTGCCGCCCTGATTGTCGGCGGGCTCGCCGCATTGGGCATCGCCGCAGCATTGGTGCTGAATGCATTCCAAAGCAATCTGGTGTTCTTTTTCACGCCGACGCAGGTGAGCGCGGGCGAAGCGCCCAAGGGCCGCACGTTTCGGATCGGCGGCATGGTGCAAAGCGGCAGCGTACAGCGTCAGAGCGATGGTCTCACCGTGAAATTCATTGTCACCGATACGGCGAATGAGATGCCGGTCACTTACACCGGCATTCTTCCTGACCTGTTCCGGGAAGCGAAGGGCGTGGTGGCACAAGGAAAACTCGACAGCGATGGCGTCTTCCGTGCCGATGAAGTACTCGCAAAGCATGACGAAAACTATATGCCGCCCGAAGCAAAACATGCGTTGGAACAGGCAAAGAAATCTTCCCAGACGGTGAAACCCTAGCGATCATGATTCCAGAACTTGGCCATTTTTCTCTCATTCTCACCCTGTTCGTCGCGCTCGCCCAGGGCAGCTTGGCGCTCACAGGCGCGGCGCGCGGCAAAGCTGCGTGGATCGCCTTTGCGCGGCCGGCCGCGCGCGTGCAGTTCCTGCTGATCCTGATCAGTTTTGCCTGCCTGACGTGGGCGTTCATCGCTAAGGACTTCTCCGTCGCGTACGTCGCACAAAACTCCAACACGCAACTGCCTGTTGTCTACCGCATCGCGGCGGTATGGGGCGGTCATGAGGGCTCGTTGTTGCTGTGGATGCTGATGCAGACAGGCTGGGCGTGCGCGGTGAGCCTGCTGTCGCGGCAATTGCCGGACGCGATGGTGGCGCGCGTGCTGGGCGTGCTGGGACTCGTGGCGGCAGGATTCCTGCTCTTTATCCTGTTTGCGTCGAATCCGTTCGAGCGGCTGCTGCCGGCGGCTGTGGACGGGCGCGATTTGAATCCCTTGTTGCAGGATCCCGGGCTGATCTTCCATCCGCCGATGCTCTACATGGGCTACGTCGGCTTTTCAGTGGTGTTCGCGTTTGCCATCGCCGCGTTACTGGCGGGGCAATTGGATGCCGCCTGGGCGCGCTGGTCGCGGCCTTGGGGAACGGCCGCATGGATATTTCTGACACTCGGCATTGCCTTGGGAAGCTGGTGGGCTTATTACGAGCTAGGCTGGGGCGGCTGGTGGTTCTGGGATCCGGTCGAGAACTCTTCCTTCATTCCGTGGCTGGTCGGCACGGCGCTGATCCATTCGCTGGCGGTAACAGAAAAGCGGGGCAGCTTCAAGAACTGGACCGTATTGCTCGCCATCTGCACGTTTTCGCTCGCGCTGCTGGGCGCCTTCCTGGTGCGCTCCGGCGTGTTGACATCGGTACATGCGTTCGCGACCGATCCGCGCCGCGGGATATTCATCCTGATGCTGCTGGGGCTGGTGGTGGGAACGTCGCTATTCCTGTTTGCCGTGCGCTCGCCCAAGGTCGGCCTGGGCGGACGCTTCGAGCTGGTGTCGCGGGAATCGCTGCTGCTGGTCAACAACGTGTTGCTGGTTGTCGCCGCCGCTTCGGTGCTTCTCGGCACACTCTACCCGTTGTTTGTCGATGCGCTCGGTTTGGGCAAGCTGTCGGTCGGCGCCCCGTATTTCAATGCTGTATTCGTTCCGTTGATGGTGCCGGCGCTGCTGCTCATCGCACTGGGGCCACTAGCGCACTGGAAAGCCGCGGACCTCGGCAATATGCTCAAGCGCCTGCGAGTGCCGGCAATCGTCGCTTTGCTAGCTGGTGTGGGCCTGCCTTTTGCGTTGGGCCGCTGGTCGCCGCTGGCCGCGATGGGACTGGCGCTTGCTTCTTGGATTATGGCGAGTGTGGTTGCCGCCGTCGCCGAACGCGTGCGCACCACGCGCAGTGGCTTGCTTGCGCAGCCACCCAGTTGGCTCGGGATGCACATCGCGCACCTGGGAATTGGAGTATTCGTGGCCGGCGTTACGCTGGTTATGGGATATGAAGCGGAAAAAGATGTACGGATGGTACCGGGGGACATCATTAGCGCGGGTGGATACGACTTCAGGCTGCTCGGTGTGCGTCAGGCGCAGGGACCCAACTATGTGGCCGCCGTGGGCGACGTGGAGCTGTCGCAGGACGGCAAAGTTTTGCGCTTGCTACACCCTGAAAAGCGCAGCTATGCGACCTCCACCATGCCGATGACTGAAGCGGCGATCGATGCCAACGGGTTGCGCCATGTCTACGTGTCGCTTGGTGAGCCGCTGCCGGACGGCGCCTGGAGCGTGCGGGTTTATTACAAGCCTTTCGTCGATTGGGTCTGGGGCGGCTGTCTGCTGATGGCCTTAGGCGGTTTGCTTGCCATCAGCGACCGGCGCTACCGGCTGAAGCTGCGCGCGCGGCGCGATGCGCTGGCCGCCGGAGGCGTGGCGCCATGAACCGTTTCATGTTGCCCTTGATCGGCTTTATCGTGCTGCTGTCGTTCCTCGGTGTCGGCCTCACGCTGAAGCCCAGTGAAGTGCCGTCGCCGCTGATAGGCAAGCCAGCGCCCGGTTTCACCTTGCCGCAGCTCGCCACGCCTGAGCAAACATTGTCTCCGGAAGCGATGCAAGGCAAGGTATGGCTACTCAATGTTTGGGCTTCCTGGTGCGCCGCCTGCCTGCAGGAGCATCCGGTACTGCTCGACCTGGCGAACAGCGGCGCGGTGCCGATCATCGGCTTGAATTACAAGGACCCACGCAACGACGCGCTCGACTGGCTGCGCCGGCATGGCAACCCCTACTTGCTGTCCGTCGCCGATACCCAGGGGCGCGTCGGGATCGACTATGGCGTCTATGGTGTGCCTGAAACCTTCGTCATCGACAAGGCCGGGATCATCCGCTACAAGTACATCGGCCCAGTAACGGCCGAAGCGCTGAGCGACAAGATTCTGCCCTTGGTGCGGGAGCTGCAGAAATGAAACGCTTTTCCCTGGCGCTATCGTGCGCTGTGTTCGCAGCAAGCTCCTGGGCCGGCGAAGCAACGCCGACGGGGCCGAACGTTCATGTTGAACAACGCATGACGGCGATTGCAGCAGAACTACGCTGCCTGGTATGCCAGAACGAATCGATCGCCGGCTCGCGCGCGGACCTCGCGGTGGACTTGCGGCGTCAGATCCGCGAACAGATCGTAGCCGGCAAGAGCGACCAGGAAATCATGACCTACATGGTCGACCGCTATGGCGATTTCGTGCGCTACCGACCTCCGCTCAAAGGCAGCACGCTACTGCTGTGGTTCGGACCGGCACTGCTGCTTGCCGCCGGGCTGGTCGCTCTGGCGCTGCATCTGCGCCGTCGCAGCGGCAAGGTCGACAAGGCGCCGCTGAGCGACGAGGACAGCAAGCGCGCTGAAGCGCTGCTGCGGCAAAACTCTGATACCGGAAAATCAACATGAACTATCTTTTCATCGCCTGCGCGATGGCGCTCACTGTTGCCGTGGTTCTGGCGCTAGCGCCCGTGCTCTGGCGCGGCTGGAAAGCTGAACATGTTGCGCACGGCGCTGTGAACGCGGCGGTTCTGCGCGATCAGTTGGTCGAATTGGAACGCGACCGTGCCAGTGGTACCTTGTCTGCCGTTCATCAGGAACAGGCTAAGCAGGAACTGCAGCGCCGCGTGCTTGATGAGGTGACCGTCGATGTAGCAACGAGCAACGCGGTCAAGGGCAGCAAAGGCGCCGCACTCGCACTTTCCACATTGCTTCCGCTGGCCGCGTTTACTGCCTACTTTGCCCTGGGCAATCCTGCGGCACTGTCCCCGCAAGCCGAGCGCTCAGCGCCGGTAGCGCGGGCAGATGTGGAGGCGATGGTCGCCTCGCTCGAAAATAAGCTCAAGCGCAATCCCGACGATCCAGAAGGATGGGCAATGCTGGCCCGCTCGTATCGCGCGTTTGCCCGCCACGAGGATGCAGCAAAGGCATTTGAGCGCGCCGGCGCCGTGGTGGATATTGAACCTCAACTGTTGGCCGAGTATGCGGAAACGCTGGCGATAAACCGCAATGGCGATCTGAACGGCGAACCCACCAACTTGCTGGAGCGTGCGCTCAAGCTAGATCCGCAACATCCGTTCGCGCTCGCTCTGGCGGGGTCGGCTGCATTTGCACGCGCTGACTATGCTGCTGCGATCGAGTATTGGCAGCCGCTGCATGCGCAATTGCTGCCCGAATCGGAGCCTGCCCGTACGATCGCGGAACGCATCGAGAAGGCACGCAGTGCGCAACATGGGCAGCCCAAACCGCCTCTATAAGGCCTGATTGAGCGCGAGAACGATGAAAAAATCCGTCACCGTAGCCTTGTTCATGGCGGCGGCGCTCATCAGCGCCCTTGTCGGCGTGATTGTTGGCTCCGGCTACTTTGGCGCTTGGCCTGCCGCATCGGGCGGCCTTGAGCCTAGTGTCACAGTTGACATTGGCGGGCAACCTTTTCTCCGCTGGCACTCCACGCGCGAGTTGCCGGCGCTGTCGTTCCGGGATGAGAGCGGCAAGACACTAGCTCTGGAGGATTTCCGCGGTCGCGTGGTGCTGCTAAATATCTGGGCAACCTGGTGTCCACCCTGTCGCAAGGAAATGCCCTCGCTGGATCGCCTGAATGCAAAACGCGGTGGTCCGACTTTTGAAGTGGTCGCGCTATCGATCGATAACGACCCGGCACAGTAGAGCCGTTCTATCGCGAGACTGGCATCAAAACCCTGCGCGGCTACTTCGATCCGAATGCGCGCGTGTCGGTCGCGCTCGGCGCTTTTGCCGTTCCCGCGACTCTGTTGATCGACCAGAACGGCCGCGAGATCGGCCGCGCATTGGGGCCCGCCGAATGGGACAGTGCAGCTGTCGAGGCATTGATCGATGAAGCCCTGGGATTGTCCCCGGCCACAAGCCAATCAAAGTGAAAACCCAATTTTGAACATTTCGTTTTTCAAGATGAGCCATGCTTGAACTGACCGTAGCCGGCCTGCTGACCGCATTTGTCGGGGGCATTGCGTCGTTTCTTTCGCCCTGCGTCTTGCCGCTGGTGCCGGGCTACCTTTCCTACATTGCCGGGGGCTCGACAGGGTTGACGTCGCAGGGCATCGGCAATGGCGCCGACCGCTGGCGCGCGCTTGGCCTGAGCGGATGTTTCGTGCTCGGATTCTCGATCGTGTTCCTTGCGCTGGGTGCAAGCGTGACCGCGATCGGACGCCTTTTCCTTGCCTATCGCTATGAAATGAATATCGTCGCCGGCGTCGCGATCGCGCTCGCGGGCTTGATGGTCATGGGCGTGGTGCGGTCCCCGGCGTGGGTGCAACGATATTACCGCTTCGATCCCAACGCAGCGGGGGGACGGCCGCTATCGGCGATGGTGCTCGGCATGGCGTTCGGTTTTGGATGGACGCCATGCATCGGGCCGGTCCTCGGCGGTATCCTGGCGCTCGGTGCGACCAGCGACAGCGTCGGGCGCGGCACGCTGCTGCTGGGCGTGTATGCGTTGGGTCTTGGTGTGCCGTTTTTGCTTGCCGCGTTTTTCATGGTGCCGTTCACCCGCCGCCTCGGCGCGCTACGCCGGGCTGGCCGTTTTCTGCAGCTCGCCACCGGCGCAATCCTGGTCGTCATGGGCACCGCGGTCGCCAGCGGCCAGCTGATGCATTTTGCGATCTGGCTGCTCAAGACGTTCCCGGTCCTCGGGGGCATCGGCTGATTGGCGCACGCATACGAAAAGGAGAATTTTGTGAAGAAGGCAATCTGGATGACGACCGTCGCACTGCTGCTGGGGTTGTCCGCAGCACTTGTTTCGGCGGCGAACGATAGTGGTGAGGCAGGAGCTTTGTCGGCACGCGCGGCACGCATGCCGAAAGTGAATGATGCGTGGGCCCGTGCGACAGTGCCGGGACAGCAGGTCGGAGCGGCCTACATGAAAATTTACAGTTCCGCCGACGTCGCCTTGCTCAAGGCCGAAACCATCGTGGCAAAGTCTGTGGAAGTGCATAGCATGGACCACCAGAACGGCGTGATGCGTATGAGAGCGCTTGGACCGCTCCAGATCGGGGCTGGGACCACGGTCGAATTGGCGCCAGGTAGAACGCATTTTATGTTGCTGGGTTTGAAAAAACCGCTAAAGGCCGGAGAAACGCTGCGACTGAAGTTGACCTTTGCCAGTGCGGATATGGTCGAGACGGTGGTTTTCGTCGACGTTCCGATCCGACCGCTGGGGCAATGAAGCCGAGCAGCGTGAAATAGACAAAAACCTCTTTCGTGGAGTCATGGGCCTCTTGAGCGAGGCAAAATTTGCTCAGTGCGGTGACACAAGCTTTAGACAGTTGACCTCTACAACGCGAAGGTCAAAGAATGGAAAAACTGTCGTGTTGCTTCTGAAGAAGAAGCTGGCTTCTCGACATCACAAGCGACAAACACGCGAACACTTCCGAAGGTCCACTTCTGCTCCAGTCCCAAATGTCGCGTGTGCGCTACCCGACTTTCTTACAACCTCGTGGACCGCATCCAGATCGGTACCGTCGTGTACTTCCTCGATTTCCACTGGCGCAGCATTCATTGGCCAGCCTTCAACCTGGCCGATGCCTTCATCGTCTGCTCCATGCTGGTCTGGTGCTTCGCATCGCTGAAATCACCGCCGTGCCCATCGTCCCGCATAACTCCCGACGAGTTGCCCTCATGAAGCATGGCTGGCTCTGGCTCATGGCCGCCTGGGGTGTTGCATTGGCCGCCACGCTGGGCGCACTTTTCATGGGAGAAGTCATGGGCATGACGCCCTGTCTGCTTTGCTGGTATCAGCGCATCTTCATGTTCCCGCTGGCGCTCATCCTGGGCATGGCGGCGTTCGCAGAAGACCGGCGTGGAGCTGTCTATGCGCTGCCGCTGGCATTGGGTGGTGCAGCCATGGCCGGCTACCACACCGCCCTGGTGACCGGTTGGGTGCCGAAATGGTGGGTGCCTTGTGGCGCCGGGCCTTCGTGCAGCGAACAGCGTCTGGACATCCTCAATGGCATCCAGATTCCCTGGTTGTCCCTCCTGGCCTTCATCGCCATCGCCATCCTGCTTTTTGTTTACTTGAGAAAGACCCGTTCATGAACGCCAAGAGAATCACCGTCATCGGCCTGGTGGCCATCGTTGCCCTGTTCTTTTACCTGGGCATGAACGCCTACCAGAAGCGCGTGCAGACCGCGCAGGAAGTGCAGGTCAAGGCCGAGCAGACCCGTCTGGTGCGCATGCACTCACCAGTTTTCGGCCCACAAGGCGCGCCGGTCACCATCGTCGAGTTTTTTGACCCGGCCTGCGAGACCTGCCGCGCGTTCTATCCCCTCGTGAAGAACCTGATGGCCCAGTACCCCAACGACGTGCGCCTCGTGATCCGCTACGCGCCATTCCACCAAGGCTCGGACCGGGTGGTCAAGCTGCTGGAGTCGGCCAAGGGCCAAGGCAAGTACCAGGCGGTGCTTGAAGCCGTGCTGGCCGCGCAGCCAGCATGGGCTGATCATGGCCAGCCCAACATCGAGATCGCGTTCAAGGTGGCTGAGCAGGCCGGGCTGGACCTCGTCAAAGCGCGCCAGGACATCGAAAAACCCGGCATGCAGTCCCTGCTGCAGCAAGACATCGAAGACCTCACCGCGCTGCAGGTCACCAAGACGCCCACCTTCTTCGTCAATGGCCGCAGCCTGTCGAGCTTCGGCCCCGAACAACTGGCCGCGCTGGTGGCCGAAGAAGTGGCCAAGGCGAAGAAATGAAGTACACGACACCCGCACGTCCGCTCAACCGGCGCACGGTTCTGGCATTGAGCACCGCGTGGCTCGCTGGAAGCGCTTTCCTGGCCGGTTGTTCGCCCAAGGCGCCAACTTTCAAGAGCACCGACATCACCGGCGCCGCATTTGCACAAGACTTGAAACTGACCGACCACACCGGTCAATCTCGCACCATGGCTGATTTCCGCGGCAAAGCCGTCGTGGTGTTCTTCGGCTTCACGCAGTGCCCCGACGTGTGCCCCACTTCCATGACCACCCTCGCCGAGGTCAAGCGCCTCATGGGCGATCAAGGCAAGCAGTTGCAGGTGCTCTTCATCACGGTGGACCCGGAGCGCGACACACTGCCGCTCCTCAAGGAGTACATGACCAACTTCGATCCGACGTTTCTGGCCTTGCGTCCCGAGCCGGCTGAACTCAAGGCCGTGGCGGACAGTTTCAAAATCTACTATCGCAAGGCCGAAGGCAGCACACCGACGTCGTACACGATGGACCACTCGGCGGGCAAATATGTGTTCGACACCGAAGGTCGGGTGCGCTTGTTTTCCAGCTATGGCACCGAGCCCGCCGTGATCGCCGAAGACATCCTGACCTTGCTAAATTCAATGAAAGGTTGAAGGCGGGCATGATGATCATTGCGTACCAGCCTCGAACATGAACCGCCGCCGCATTGTTTCTTACGCGGCTGGAAGGCGGGCTTCAGAGCGAATACATGAACTACCTCTTGGTAGTCCAAGATTTCATCTGCCCCCCCAGAATGTGTCGGGGAAAGCGCCATGACGGAAGGGCAGCCTTTGCCCCATACGTAGACGTTCGTGTCAAGCTGGCCAGTACCCACTTGAGTCAGGTGGCCTTGCCGCAACCCGACTGCTTTCCCTCTTGTATCGGCGGGCACGGCACCGTTCCGTAAGAACAAAACACGCAGCAGTCACCCGTCTTGGGCCTAAGGATCGCGTGGCAGCTTTCGCACTCATAAAACCACTGACAGGCATCGGTGGGCATGGTTTCGGATCTGGCGTGCCCGCATTGCGGACAGGTCAACACCGAAGTCAGAACCACCTCGGTCACGGTTTGACTCCAGTGACGGTTGACGGGAAGCCGGCATCCTTGGTCGCCTGGGTCAATGACTCAAGTGAGATATGGGCATCGTCGTAAACCACCGTGGTCTGTTTCTTCGCGAGGTTGGACGTCACGTTGACCACGCCGCCCAATTTCATCAGAGCCATCTTGACCGCGATGGGGCAGGTGGCGCAGGACATGTCCTGGACGGAAAGCGTAGCGGTCTTCTGCGCTGCCCACACAGGCGCACTCAGCGCAAATCCGACAGCGATCAAGATGCGTTTCACAAGCAAGTCTTTCATCAATAGAACCAGTGGGCGATCAGCGGGAATCCCATCGCGGCGACGAGCAGCAGCACCACGACGCCGAACAGCAGTTTGTATGTGCGGTTGATGCTGGGAGTCGCGCACACCTGGCCCGGTTCGCACGCGGCCGCAGGCCTCCATATTTTTCTCGCAGCAAAGAACAGCGCCACCAGCGATGCACCGATGAACAGCGGCTGATAGGGCTGCAATGCCGCCAGATGGCTGATCCACGCACCCGAGATGCCCACCATGATCAACAGCAGGGGGACGAGGCAGCAGGCCGATGCGAACAGAGCGGCAAGACCGCCGGCCAGCAGAGCCTTGCCGCCGTGCTCGGTTGCGGGATCGGAGGTGGTTGTGTGAGCTGGCATGGGATAACCTTAACGCCGTACCCAAGTACGGAGTCAAGCGACATGAACGACAGCCCCTCACCCGCCGAGCCCGGCATGACGATTGGCGGATTGGCCAAGGCAGCGGACGTCAACGTCGAGACCATCCGCTTCTACCAGCGCAAGGGATTGATGCCTGAGCCGCCGCGGCCATCTGGCGGAATCCGACGTTACGTGGAAGCGGATCGTGCTCGACTGCATATCATCAAATCGGCTCAGCGCCTTGGATTCAGCCTGGACGAGATTGATGAACTGCTCCAGCTCGACGATGGTTCCCATTGCGCCCAGGCTCGAGCCAAAGCTCAGGCCAAGCTTGCGGGCGTTCGGAGCAAGCTGGAGGACCTGCGCCGAATGGAAGGGGTGCTGGAGGGAATGATCCGTCTATGCGGCGCATCCAGGGGCAAGGTGCGATGTCCGCTGATCGCAGGTTTGAAGGACGATGCTTCGCTGAGGATCCCAGCGTCAAGGACATCGTGAGTCCCTACTTGCCATGCCAAGTAGATATTCTGCGCCGCGCATCGGGCGTGGCAGAAAAGGAGTCAGTCCACACCCAATTGCCGTACGGTCAATTGCAGTTTTCAGCGGACGAGGGGTAGAAGGCATGACGAAGACGGTGAGGTCGCGCTACACGCTGGAGTTCAAGCAGGAAGCGATGCGGCTAGTGCAATCGGGACAGAGCATCGCGGCGGCGGCACGCAGTCTTGGGCTGGTTGAGGAGACGCTGTTCAACTGGGTCAAGGCCCATCGCGAGGGCAAGCTCACGGGCGCCGAGGGCAAGGCGGTGAGCGCCGAGCAGAAGGAAATCAGCCGGCTGCGCGCGGAGCTGGCGCGGGCGAAGATGGAGCGCGACATCTTAAAAAAGGCCACGATGTACTTCGCGAAGGAGTCGCTGTGAAGTACGCCTTCGTGCAGCGACATCGCCAGAGCTGGCTGGTCTCGGTGATGTGCGAGGTGCTGGGGTGAGCCCCTGCGGCTACCACCAGAACTTCACGCGCAAAGCCCAAGGGCCCGAGCGTGCACGGCTGAGTGACGACGCGCTGCTGGTGCATATCAAGGCCATCCACGCCCAAAGCAAGGGCAACTACGGCTGGCCCCGAGTACATAAGGAACTGCTGGCACACGGCATCCGCGTGGGCAAGGAGCGCGTGCGCAAGCTTATGCAGCAGCACGGTATCAAGGCGCGCGGCAAGCGCCGCTTCAAGGCCACCACCGACAGCCGGCACCAGTTGCCGGTGGCACCCAACCTGCTGGGGCAGCGCTTCGACGTGGCCAGCCCCGACCGGGCCTGGGCTGGCGACATCACCAATTCGCCACCGACGAAGGCTGGCTGTACCTGGCGGTGGTCATCGAGCTGTTCAGCCGCCAAGCGGTGGGCTGGAGCCTGAGCGAGCGCATGACGCGCCAGTGGATCATGGACGCTGCGCATGGCATGGTTCCGCCGTCGCCCGGCCAAGGAGGCGGGCCTCATCTTCCACAGCGACAGGGGCAGGGGCAGGGGCAGGGGCAGTCAATACTGCAACAGGGAGTCCAGAGCCTGCTCGAAGGCTGGAGCATGCGCAGTTCGATGAGCCGCAAGGGCAACTGCTGGGACAACGCGTGCAGCGCGACGCTGTTCGGCTCGCTCAAGGTGGAGCGGCTGCAGGGCATGCGATTCGAGACCCGTCGCCGCGCCAAGGATGAGGCCATCGACTGGCTGCTCTGGTACAACGCGCGCAGGCTGCATTCAACACTGGGCTACATCAGCCCGATGCAATTCGAGCAACGCTGGCTCGTGGCTCGCCCGAAAGCAGCGAACATGTGAATCGGTTATGGGATTCGCGGCTCGGGGGCAAAGTCAGCATCGTGACTAGGGTGATCTATTGCTATGTCAGGACGACTGCAACGCACCGCCACAAGTCCTGCAGGACGGGCTCGACGCTCAGCGAACCCGCATTGCCCCTAGGCCAGGCGAACTTACAGAAAGTCCGTACACAGACCTTGACCTTACCATGGTGTCAAGACACATCCTTTCCCCAACTTAGCCATACCCCGCCGATCGCGACAAGACAGTCCCGCGCAAATTGGCGGAAGATGGTTATGCGGACCAAGGGGTTACGTAACTTCCAAGAAGGGAAAGAAATGGACACACAAGGACAACACGACCATGCGGGCCACCGCCACGGCGTGTCCAACCCGCCTCATCCGTCCCCTGGACCGAAAGACCCCGTGTGCGGGATGGCCGTCACTGAGCAGTCGCCACACCGCTTGGAGCACGCAGGGCGACCGTACTACTTCTGCAGTGCGAAGTGCCAGATCCGGTTTGCGGCCGAACCGGCCCGGTTCGTTCAAACCGATCCGAAGCATCACGCGACTCCAACGCCCGCGCCGCCAGGTAAGCCGGGCACGGTTTACACCTGTCCCATGCACCCGGAGATCCGGCAGGACCACCCGGGCAACTGCCCCAAATGCGGCATGTCGCTCGAACCGGTCATGCCCGAACTGGGCGCCGACGAGAACCCGGAGCTGGTGGATTTCCAGCGGCGCTTCTGGTGGACCTTGCCCCTCACGGTGGTGGTCACCGTGCTGGCGATGTTCGGCCACGACCTCGGCTGGTTCGACATGGCCACGCAGAGCTGGGTGGAGCTGGTGCTGACCGTGCCGATCGTGCTGTGGGCCGGTTGGCCGTTCTTCGTGCGCGGCGCGCAGTCGATCGCGAACCGCAGCCCCAACATGTGGACGCTGATCAGCCTGGGCACGGGCGCGGCGTTCGTGTACAGCCTGGTGGCCACGGTGGCGCCACAGGTGTTCCCCGACTCCTTTGTCTCGATGGGGCGGGTGGCGGTGTACTTCGAAGCGGCGGCGGTGATCATCTCGCTGACCCTGCTCGGCCAACTTCTGGAGCTCAAGGCGCGCTCACAAACCTCGGCGGCGATCCGCTCGCTGCTGGGCCTGGCGCCCAAGACCGCGCGGCGCATCTCGGCCGACGGCCAGGAAGAAGACGTGCCACTGGCCCACGTGCACGTGGGCGACCTGCTGCGCGTGCGCCCCGGCGAGAAGGTGCCCACCGACGGCACCGTGGTCGAAGGCAGCAGCGCGCTCGACGAATCCATGCTCACCGGTGAGCCGCTGCCGGTGACCAAGCGCGTCGGTGACAAGCTGATCGGCGCCACGCTCAACACCAGCGGCGCGCTGGTGATGCGCTCCGAACACGTGGGCTCGGACACCGTGCTCGCGCAGATCGTGCAGATGGTCGCCATGGCACAGCGTTCGCGCGCGCCCATGCAACGCATGGCCGACCAGGTGGCGGGCTACTTCGTGGTGGGTGTGGTGGTGGCGGCGCTGCTCACCTTCTTCGGCTGGGGCCTGTTCGGGCCCGAGCCGAGCTGGGTCTATGCCCTCATCAACGCGGTGGCGGTGCTGATCATCGCCTGCCCCTGTGCCCTGGGCCTGGCCACGCCCATGTCCATCATGGTGGCGACCGGGCGCGGCGCCACCCACGGGGTCCTGTTCCGCGACGCCGCCGCCATCGAGAACCTGCGCAAGGTCGACACATTGATCGTCGACAAGACCGGCACGCTGACCGAAGGCCGGCCGACCTTCGAACGCGCCGTGGGCCACGGGAGCTTCCCCGAAGACGAGGTCTTGCGCCTCGCCGCCAGCCTGGACCAGGGCAGCGAACACCCGCTGGCCGCCGCCATCGTGGCCGCCGCGAAACAACAAGGGCTCACGCTGGACAAGCCCGAGCAGTTCGACTCCGAGTCCGGCATCGGCGTGAAGGGCGTGGTGGGCGGCAAGGCCCTCGCCCTGGGCAACACGGCGCTGATGCAGCAGCAAGGTGTGGATGTCGCGCCGCTGGCCACCCAGGCCGAGGCGCTGCGCGCACAGGGCGCCAGTGTCATGCATCTCGCGGTGAACAAGGCCCTGGCCGGTCTGCTCGCCGTGTCCGACCCGGTCAAGGCCACCACGGCCGACGCGCTGGCGTCGCTGCGCCAGGCGAACATCCGCGTGGTCATGGCCACGGGCGACGGTGTGACCACCGCACGCGCCGTCGGCCAGCGCCTGGGCATCGACGAGATCCACGGTGAAGTGAAACCCGCCGACAAGCTCCGGCTCGTGGAGCAACTGCAGGCGCAGGGCCGCGTGGTGGCGATGGCGGGCGACGGCATCAACGACGCGCCGGCGCTGGCCCGCGCGGATGTGGGCATTGCCATGGGCACCGGCACCGACGTGGCCATGAACAGCGCACAGCTCACCCTGGTCAAAGGCGACCTGCGTGGCATTGCCACGGCCCGCGCGCTTTCGGTGGCCACGGTGGCGAACATGAAGCAAAACCTGGCGTTCGCCTTCTTCTACAACGCCCTGGGCATTCCGCTGGCCGCGGGTTTGCTGTACCCGTTCACCGGCTGGCTGCTGTCACCGATGGTCGCCGCGCTGGCCATGAGCCTGAGCTCGGCGTCGGTGATCGGCAACGCGTTGCGATTGCGCGGCGCAGCGATCCGGGAACAATGACGTTACACCGCAACGTCAACGCACCGCCGATGTCATCGGCATACCTCGGAAGCTCCTAGCGCGTGATGCCGCTCAAAAAGTTGACCTCGTGCAGCAAGTCAGCAAATTGAGGTTGGCTGGAGACCAACGCTGCGGCAGCCACACCCGATTCACTGACTGACCGTAGCAGCGGCCGGGATTTGCTTGCAGACCACCCTGGCCGCCCACAGGCCTCACGAAGGGTGGACGCCATCCCCACCGAGAGATACCATGCTCCCACGGGTAGGTGCCCGCCATCGCGCACGCCGAAGCAGGCATACTGACGCACTGCATGCAACTGTAGTTGTAAACGGTCGACTATCCACCGACGCCATGGCCCCCTGGTCGGGGCGGACCTCACGTCGATGCCCGCGATTGAGGAGCAGCAACAAATGAAGAATCCTAAGAGGAATGAGGTGCCTTCGCGCGATGTAGTCGCAGGTAAGGACGGAGTTGCATGGCCGGAGGGGTTCCGGCGTGTGATGGAGGCGAGGAAGCACAACGGCTGCCTGTGTGTCGTCTCTCGTGTCGCCCAGGACACCGTAGGCGTCGTTACATACGTTGAGTGGGGCATCATCGACAAGTGGCTGTGCGATTGGCTCGCCGGTCCGGAGGTCGCCGAAGTGAACGACGTCCTGCAGGCCGTGGAAGACGGTGGGCGGGTGTCGACGTTGTTTGCCACGCCGACAGGATTCGCCCAAGGACCCAATGTTGTCGTCGACCACACGCGCCAGTTCGCATTGGAGAGTGGAGGCCCCGCGGAGTGGAACGTGCACATGCTCGCAAGGCTTCAGCTTGCTCGCCACCTTCATTGATGCGACGACCGTCCAGGATTCGTACAACCAATAACCGGGCGGTCACCTCAGGAGGATGACCTCGCGACGGGCGCACGCATCGAGCAAAGGGCGATTAGGAAAGTCGGTCTGCTTGTACGTCTAGCTTTAAGCTGCTGCTTCTTCGAAAGTGGAGCAGAAGTGTGGGCATTTCGTAGGCCGCAGCCTTGTTGCACCCCTTCACCAGCTGGATGCTATCACCCGTCTTCGCCGCGTTAGCCATGAGTCAGAGCTCAGCATCGATGTTCAAGAACGGTTGACGAAGTCTCAGGCAACCAATTGAAAAGAGCTTCTCGCCATTGCTGGCAAGAAGCTCTTGGACGGCGGTCTCAAAATCAGAGAAATCTTGACCGCACGAGTGCAAGTGGCCCAGCTTTAATTCTGGTGGCCTTTGTTCAGCAAGACGTACAGACGCGCGACCTCGTTGCCCGTCGTTGTGATGCTTTTGCCCTCGGCCGTCTGGACGACTTCACCCTTGCTGAGGTGAACCACACGTCCAAACTTGCTTTCCTTGGCCATCAAGCCGTCCTTGAAAACATAGAGCTTTTCGCCGTTTTGCAATGCGATGACTTGCTTGGCCTCGGACTGGGCTGCGTCCATGGCGAATGCTGGGGCCAGTGCGGCCAGTGAAAGGACGAGGATGCTGAGCTTGCGAATCATGGAGGTCTCCTTTGAGAACAAAAATCACATCAGTTCAACTGAATCGATGTGGTACTGCGTACGGACTCAATGTATTGATATGCCCCTGACCCACAGCTTGCGAGTGCATTACATCTTGGTCAGGGCAAAGTCAGGAGGCGACGAAAAGTTCCAGCCGCATACGGATCTGGCTCTGAGATTCGCCTACACCGCACCAGTATCAGCAGGTCACTCTCAGTCTCAAGCTCGGCATCGCTCAGACCCAGACATACATACTGCTGGGGCCTACATGGTAATAGCAGCTCTTGATGAATAGAAGGCCATCCACAGGCCCATACCGATCATCAAAAGGTTTTCGGTGAGAGACACGAAGCCCAGCGGAACATTGCTGGCTCCGCCGACGCAGGCGCACTTCAACTCGCGTCGTTCGATGTAGACGGCCTTGATAACGGAGACGGCGCCAACTGTCCCAATGAAGAAGGCCACTGGGATCGACAACCAGTTCAACGCACCCGCGATCATCAAGACCCCGGCCAGGCCCTCCGCGAACGGATAGATGTATGAATACGGCACCCACCGCCGAGCCAACAAGTCGTAGTTCAGGAACATCGTCGCGAAGCTCTCGACGTTCTGAAGCTTGAGCAGTGCCAACGCAGCCATGCTGAAGGCGACAAACCACTCCGCTGCTCGGATAGTGAAAGGGTTATCGAATACAGCGTAGCTCACCGCGAGGGCCATCAACGCCGTCATGCAGAAAAGCGCGAGGACCGGACGGTACGTCGTGGCCTTCGGGTCGGCGACAGTCATACCAAAGTGGCGGCGAAGGTCGTCGTATCCGCCGACCCGAAACCCATCAATGAAGATTTGTGGCGTGGTTTTCACGCCATGCTCGGCTTTGAATGTGTCTGTCGCCTGCTCAGTGGTCAGCCACTTGTCTTCCACCTCAAACCCTTTGCGGCGCAAAAGATCCTTCGCTTTCAACCCATAGGGGCACACGTGCTTGTCCATGACCATGCGGTAGAGCGTTGCTCTTTGCGACTGGCTTGCAGATGTCACATGTGTCTCCTGAGTGATAGGGCCTACGTACAAGCTCATTGTTGGATGGGCCTAGCTCTTGATCGCAGAAATCTTCTCTCACGGTGTCGAATCTCATGGCATCCCGAGCTACCGCAGCATGTGGGGGCGACCTTACATCAAAAATAGCACAGGGCCCGGTTGCAAAACCGAGCCCTGTACGAGAGAAGCCGGTGAGTGCGCGTGTCAGCTCACTTGCCAGGCTGGATGTCGGTGACGACCATCTTTCCGGCGTCCTGGATGACGATGAACTGGATCTTCTCGCCCACTTGAACCTTGTCCAGCAAGGCTTTGTCCTTGGCATTGAAGACCATGGTCATGGGGGGCATGTCCATGTGCTTGATTTCGCCATGCTTGATCGTGATCTTGCCGTTTTCCTTGTCAATCTTGCGAACTTCGCCGTCAGTCAGCCCCGGTGCAGCCACCGTGCCTGTCTTGGCTTGATCCATGCCAATCTTGCTGTGATCCATGGTCATCTGTGCCATTGCGGGCAAAGACAGTGAAAGCGCTGCGGCGGCGAGAAGTTGCACCACGGTTTGGGTATATCTGTTCATGATGTCTATCCTTAATCGAGATGTCCGAGGGACTACTTGGCAACCACCTTGATCTTGCCCACCATGCCCGCCTCGTAGTGACCAGGCAGCAGGCAGGCGAAGTCAAACTCACCGGCCTTGTTGAAGTTCCAGATGATCTCCCCTTTTTTCCCAGCCGCCACGTGCGCCATGTAGGGCTCGTCGTGTTCCATGCCAGGGAACTTCTTCATCAGCGCGGCGTGCTCGTCGAGTACCTTCTTGGTTCCCAGGACGAATTCGTGCATCACCTTGCCGTTGTTGACATGCACGAACTTGATCGTTTCATCTTGCTTGACCTCGATGAAATCGGGTGTGAAGCGCATGTTGTCCGTCATGCCGATCTCCACGGTACGTTTGACGGCATTCGGCTGGCCGCCGATGCCCCATGCTTTTTGCTCCATTTTCACAGGAGCATTTCCTTTGATGTGCTTTTCATCGCCGTGGGCGAAGGAGGCGGTTGAGGCGGCAAGAATTGCGGCCATGATCAAGGTTTGAGTGATGCGCATGACAGAGGTTCCTATCGGCTGGTTGGGTTGATGGAGGGAGTAGAAGAATTGAACAGTGCTTCGTGGCACCGCCATTGGCGGGCGCCGTGTCTGCACTTGCCGGGCCATGGGCTTGACCAGTTCGCGGTGTGCCCGCCAAGCTTGGCGCACAGAGTCTTCTGAGCACAACAAGCTCAGACCAGGCCGCCTGTTCCGGACGTTGCACATTGGGTGAGGTTTCTCTTTCCCATTTGAGAATTTCTGCATGTCCTCGCTTGAACTGCCCCACGGCGTCGTTGGCTTCACGCCAATTCTTCTCGGCGGGTGCCGGTGCAATCTGGGCAGACACGAACAAGGGGAGGGCCAGCACACCCAGCGCAATGGCTCGCAGTACCGAGGGGGGGATAAAGTCGATGAATCACTGATTTGCTCCTTTTCAACCGGTTCACGCTGCACGCAGTTTGCAAAAGGCCCCCCGTCGCAAACCTTTCTGTCACATTACATAGTTGTCAGTTACGGTTCTGGACAGCCAATGGAAGCGAAAATGTTGACTCGGAGTGCACGTGAAAATTCTGATTGTCGAAGACGAACCCAAAACTGGCGACTACCTCCGCCTGGGGTTGCGCGAGGCCGGCCACGCCGTTGAATGGCTCACTAATGGGGTTGACGGGCTGCACCATGCTCTGGAGGGCGACCACGACCTCGTCATCCTGGACGTCATGCTTCCCGGAATGGACGGCTGGAAAATTCTCAAGGGTCTGCGTGCGCAGGGCCGCGAGATGCCGGTGCTGTTGCTGACCGCCAAGGATCATGTCGATGACCGCGTCAAGGGGCTGGATCTGGGTGCGGATGATTATCTGGTCAAGCCGTTTTCGTTCTCCGAGCTTCTGGCCCGAGTGCGCACCCTTCTGCGCCGAGGGCGCTCTGGAATGGAACCGACCTCCCTGCAGGTCGCGGATCTGAAGCTGGACTTGCTGCGCCGCCGGGCTATTCGCGCAGGTAAGCGCATCGACTTGACCGCCAAGGAGTTCGGTTTGCTGGAGTTATTGATGCGCCGAGCCGGTGAAGTGTTGCCTCGTTCGTTGATTGCTTCTCATGTATGGGACGTCAACTTCGACAGCGACACCAACGTCATCGAGGTGGCCATGCGCCGGCTGCGTTCCAAGGTGGACGATGGGTTCGAATACCGCCTGTTGCGGACTGTGCGAGGCATGGGCTACGTATTGGAAGGGCCGGAGTCCCTCTGATGATCCGGCGCTTGACCCTCACAGCACGCCTGACTCTTCTATACACCCTGGTTTCCGCCTCGGTTCTCCTGGGTCTGGGGGTCATGGTGGCCTGGTCCACCCACGTTCACTTCATCGACCTCGACCGCCACTACCTTGAGGACAAGGTGCACCTGATTCAGAAGATGGTGGAAGAGACGCCCGATGCAGCGAAGCTCTCCACGAAGCTCGATGAGCTGCTGGACAGCCACCATGGCCTGGTCGTCGCGATCACGCGCGGTGACGAGCGCATGTATGGACCGGACACCAATACCTTCCCAAGCCAGCTTGCTGTTCAAAGTACCGATGGCCAGCCGATCGACTGGACCGATGGGAAGCGTCAGCTGCGCGGCATCAGCAAAGAGCTACCTTTGGCCTATGTGCTTCGCGCCGTTGGAAACCCAGGTGATCGCGTTCGATTGACACTGGCGCTGGACACGCAGCACCACGCCCATTTCATGCAGGTGCTGCGCCAGCAGTTGGCGGTTTACGCGGTGGTCGCAACCCTGCTCAGCGGATTGCTGGGTTGGTGGGCTGCTCGCCGCGGTCTGGCCCCGCTGCGGATCATGAAGGCACAGGCACTCTCGGTGACCGCCCACAAGTTAGACCAGCGTATGCCGATCGAGGCGGTGCCCGTGGAAATGGCAGAACTGGCCAACAGCCTCAACACGATGCTGGAGCGACTGGAACTGGATTTTTCAAAGCTGATGGACTTCTCAAGCGACCTCGCGCATGAACTGCGCACCCCCATCACCAATTTGATGACCCAGACCCAGGTATCTCTCTCGCAACGCCGTGATCCGGATACCTATCGCGACATCCTCGCCTCCAATGCCGAGGAGCTCCAGCGCCTTTCGCGCATGGTGTCCGATATGCTGTTTCTCGCGAAAACAGACCATGGCATCCAACTCCCGAATCGAGAAAATGTCGAGCTGGAAGCCGAGGTGGCCAGCCTGCTGGATTTCTACGATGCGATCGCCGAAGAAAAAGAGGTTCGTCTGCGGGTGGTTGGAACGGGCACAGTGGCGGGAGACCGACTGATGATCAGGCAGGCCATCAGCAACCTGCTTTCAAACGCACTGCGGCATGCTCATCCGCGCTCTGATGTCGAACTCATCCTTCACCACCAAGACGATAGCACCGCCTTGTGTGTGTCCAATACGGGTGACCTTATTGAAGCGATCGATCTGCCCCGGCTGTTTGATCGCTTCTATCGGGTGGACAAGTCGCGCACCCATCCTTCATCGGACGGCGCCGGGTTGGGATTGGCCATCACCAAGGCCATCATGCTCGCTCATGACGGCGGCGTATCCGTCACCTCGACAATAGAAAAAACGACGTTTTGTTTGCGGTTTCCGCGTCAACACTGAGGGTCGTTCTTCCTTCTCCCTCTAGAGCGACCTAGTTAAAGGCACCTGCTGCTCACTTCTGTTTGGCGAGCCACTTGTCGAACTGTGCGATCTCTTTCTTTTGCGCCGCGATGATTTGCTTGGCCATGGTTTTCATTTCTGAAGACTTGCCATGCTTCAGCTCCATCTCGGCCATGTTCAAGGCTTGCTGATGGTGAATTTTCATCATCATTGCGAAGTCCTTGTCAGTGTTGCCGGTCATCGGCATCTTCTGCATTTCCTCCATGCCCATCATCATGGAAGCTTTCATGTCTGCAGCACCAGCTCCACCTTTGTGCATGCCCGCCATGGGCTCGCTCACAGAAGGGCTCGCTGCAGGTGTAGATTGGGCTTGTACAGAAGCCGATAATCCACCGAGAGCGGTCAACGAGGCGAAGCACAACGCGTGCAAAGGAACAAGCTTGATGCATTTCATCGCGATCTCCTGAGATTGTGTGAGACTGATCATTGCCAACGCGACGCTGCCTGACTGTGCGGAAGCGCACAGTGAATCGGCGCAACGAGGCATCTCAGACCGGACGGCAAGCGACATCAGCGCCGCAAACGCAGCCAGTGGTCGCGGTGCGAGCCGTGCTGATTTTGTCGGGCCGGCTGAAGGGTGAGGAGCCCCGCTCACCCATCGACAAGACCCATTCCAAGGTCGAATTCGTGACTCGTTTTCGCACGGAGGCCAGGCAAGGCGACCAGCAGCATGGCGGAGGGCCGCTGCAAGGCGTGGGCATCAACCGCCTCGTCCAGGCCACCGGGGAAGGTGGTCTCCACCACATAGGGATGCGCGTGTCGCAGGCCGTTCCCTGCGGGCCGCGCGTACAAGATCCAGAGACACCAGCACAGCGCGGCGCGGAAAGCTGTTCACAAAAGCGGCCGCCACCGGCGCCACGCCCACGTACGCCGCCATCTTGATGGCCAGCGCCGTGCCCAACACGACGCCGGCGTCATCGCCCGCCAGGTCGTATGCCAGAAGGCCCAGCGCCTTGGTGGCCAAACCGGTGCCCACCAAGGCGATCATCTGAGCGGCGAACAGATGCCGATAGGTTCGATGCGCAAGGACGTCGATCATGCTGCAAGCCTCGGTGGTCCTGCTTGGAAGATCGCTTGGCCGCGCACTACAGGTAGCGCGTGATTTCCTTGAACTGTTCCATCGAGTGACGTTGGTCGCGCTGCAGTGGCCCCACAAGATCTTCCAGGCAATGGTCCAGGTGGTCCTGGATCAGTGTCTTCTTGGCCTGTTGAACAGCCTTCTCCACGGCCTGCAGCTGCTGGGCGACGTCCAGACAGGTGCGACCCTGTTCGATCATGTCAACGATGCTGGCGAGATGCCCCGTTGCCCTCTTCAATCGCTTGATGATGGCGGGATGCGAGGCGTGTGTGTGCTGTTCCGTCATGATGATCCTATGCCCCTGGGGGGGATACTATAATCCCGATTCACCGACTCCTGGTCCCGCCTCAATCCGCATGACGCATCGCGAAACTGCCCTGCCCACAAGAACGTGCCTGCCGCTTGCCGTGTGGTGGCTCGTGGCGATGGCGCTTGTGCTCGGCGCCGTGCTGTCACCGGTGGGCACCTTGAACTCCCACGGCCTGGCTGAGATCACTTCGGTTCAACACGGCACTCATTGCGACGTGGCCGGGGCCTGCGAACATTCACACGAGCACGCGGCTGACGACACGGCCACAGACGTTGTGCACCACTCCGCCAGCGCCGAGCATGCGCAACACAGCGCAGACCACGCGCACGACAAGGCCTATGTGCTGCGTGGCGCTCTGAGCCTCCCCATGCCCCGACCCACCCACTGGCAGGCCATCGCCGCACCCAGGGTCGAGAGGATGGTGCCATCACGGCTTGACCGGCCTCCGATGGCGCAGACCCACGCCTGACAATCAGTCGCTGCCGAGTGCAGCCATCTTGTTTTCAGACCATCGGAGTCTCCATGCACGGCTTTCTTCAAGACAGGCTGCCACGTTCGCCATGGGCGATCTGGCAAACAAGCCTGTTGCTTCTATCTGCTTTTTTTCTTTCGCTGCTCCTCGGTACCACCGAGGCGCTGGCCCATGCGGTGACCGAGGGCGACAAGGGCTATATCCAGGAAATTTCGGGTGTCAACCTGTTGCCGTTCGTGTACCTGGGTGCCAAGCACATGATGACGGGGTACGACCACATCTTGTTCCTCTTCGGGGTCATCTTTTTCCTCTACAGGATCAAGCACATCGGCATTTACGTCAGCCTGTTTGCGTTGGGTCACTCCACCACCATGATCCTGGGCGTTTACTTTAATGTCGGGATCAACAGCTACCTGATCGACGCGATCATTGGTTTGTCCGTGGTCTACAAGTCCTTGGACAACATCGGTGCGTTCCAACGTTGGTTGGGGTTCCAGCCCAACACCAAAATCGCTACCCTGGTGTTTGGCCTGTTCCATGGCTTCGGTCTGTCCACCAAGATTCTGGAGTACGAGATCTCGCCCGATGGACTGGTGCCCAACCTGCTCGCTTTCAACGTGGGCGTGGAGATCGGGCAGCTGCTGGCTCTGGCTGTCATCCTGATCGTCATGGGCTACTGGCGTCGCACGCCCAGTTTTGCTCGCAACGCCTACACCGCCAATGTCGCCATGATGAGCGCCGGCTTCATTCTTGTGGGCATTCAGCTCACTGGCTACGTCGTGTCCTGAACACCCAAGGAATCTGAACCATGTACAACAGTGAACCCCCTTTGCGCGTTGAGCTGCCTTCCTCCAAGCAGTTGTTGCGCTCCACCGTTCTGGCCGCGGTCTCGGCCGTCGTCCTCCTCGTTGCCGTCGTGCTGCCAGCTGAGTACGGCATTGACCCGACAGGTGTGGGCCGCGTTCTGCGCCTGACCGACATGGGCGAGATCAAGACCCAGTTAGCGGCGGAGGCTGCAGCCGACACAGCGGCCGCATCTGGCAACTCCTCGGTGACATCAACCGCAGCGCAGCAACCCCCGGTGGATGCACGCAGTGCGCCGGCGCAGGCCGTTGCTTCAGCGACCAAACCGGCCGTTCAAGAGGCCCCGTGGCGAGATGAAATGACGTTCATCCTGACCCCAGGCGAAGGACTTGAGATCAAGATGCGCATGACCGAGGGTGGGAAGGCCGAATACGCCTGGGAGGTGCAAGGAGGCCGAGTCAACTTCGACACGCATGGCGACGGCGGCGGAAAGAACATCAGCTATGAGAAGGGGCGTGACGTGCCTGCGGATGACGGACAGCTTGTGGCGGCCTTCACCGGCAACCACGGCTGGTACTGGCGCAACCGCGGCAAATCCGACGTGAAGGTCGTACTGCGCACCCGTGGCGAATACACCGACATCAAACGCGCCATGTGAAGACCGGGACACCTCATTTGACCAGTGCGGCGCCCCGCCATTCAAATCACAAAACCTTCCTGGATCAGGCTGAAAGCGCCACGCTCCTTTGTTAAAACCCTTGTGGTCACCTGCCTGTTGTCTGCACTGGCAGCATGCGAAAAACTTCATTGCCGCCAACTTCACAGGGAACTGATTCGTTGAACAACCCGCACCCGACCATGAAAACCGATGACCTTTCCCCCTGGCAGCACCACCACGTCTTCGACCAGAGCAACCCGATGGCCGAGCGCGGGACCCGCGCCGTGATGATGATCACCGCCGTGGCGATGGTGGTCGAGATCGTGGCGGGCTGGTGGTTCAACTCGATGGCGCTGCTCGCGGACGGCTGGCACATGAGCTCACACACCGCGGCCATTGGTGTAAGCGCCTTCGCCTATGCAGCAGCCCGTCGTTATGCACGAGACCCCCGCTTTGCTTTCGGCACCTGGAAGATCGAAGTGCTCGGCGGCTTTGCCAGCGCCATTTTCTTGCTGGGGGTGGCCGTCTTCATGGTGGTAGCTTCCATGGAGCGGATGTTTTCGCCCCAGCCTATCCAGTATCAGGAGGCCATCGCCGTGGCGGTGCTTGGGTTGATCGTCAATGTGGTGTGCGCGATGATCCTGGGAAAGGCCCATCACCATGGACACGGCCATGATGGTCACCATGACCACGGCGGTGGCCACGCCCACGAAGCCAGCACGGACCTCAACCTCAAATCGGCCTACCTGCATGTGATCGCAGACGCCACCACGTCTGTGCTGGCCATTGTGGCTCTGGTGGGCGGCTGGGTGTATGGCTGGTCGTGGCTGGACCCGGTGATGGGCATTGTGGGTGCCGGACTCGTGGCTTATTGGGCCAAGGGGTTGATTGCCGACACCAGCCGTGTGCTGCTGGATCGAGAAATGGACCATCTCGTGGTGGACGAGATTCGCGAAGCCATCGAAGGTGGGTCAGCTGAATACATGACACGCCTGACGGACCTGCACGTGTGGCGTGTGGGGAAACAGGCATTTGCCTGTGCGCTCAGTGTTGTGACAGATGACAAAGACCTCTCCCCCCAACAATTGCGCGAGCGATTGGGTGTTCACGAAGAAATCGTTCACGCAACGATCGAGATTCATCACCGAACCGAAACACGGGTCGCGGCGCCTCATGGCATCTGAAAGCTGTCCCGGCACGGCTCTCTCACCATAGAATCCCTTCATGCGCCGTCTGTTAGCCCTCGTTCTGTGTCTGCTGATCCCCTTGCAGGGATTCGCTGCGCCGCAGACCGAGGACCTGCCGTGCCCCATGCAAGCCATGATGGCGATGCAGGCGGACGCCGGTGACGCAATCGACGCCACCGCCCAGGCGGACGGCATGCCCGACTGCTGCAACGACCTCGCTACCTTCGAACACACCGGCCAGGCCTGCAAGACCGGTCAGGCCTGCACGGCACCCGCCGTCTGGATGCCACCGGTCGGCGTGCCGCGGTTCGAGTCCCTTGCGGCCGCGGCCCCGCCGACGCCGATCCTTCGCGCCCGGGCCCCCGGCGCGCCCGCCAGTCTCTGGCGCCCGCCCTCTCTGATCTGACCTCCCCGCACAGCGCAGACCGCCCCGACCTGGGCGGTTCCTGCTATCGCGCGTGGACCGGGCTGCTGCCCGTGCGCGCACGCTCTGGAGCTCAGATATGGAACAACACCTTCTCTCGACAACCCGCTCGCGGGCCCTGTGGCACGCGCTGGCAGCCGCCATCGCCTGGCTGGCCATCGCAACAACGCCCGCCGCAGCGAACCCGTCCGAACCACTGAGCCTGGACGCGGCGGTGCGCTCGGCGCTGGCGCATTCGCGCGGCCTGCAGGCCTCCAATGCCGCCGCTGCGGGCGCGCGCGATATGGCGGTGGCCGCCGCGCAGCGGCCCGACCCCGTGCTGCGCCTCTCGCTCGACAACCTGCCCGTGAACGGGCCGGACCGCTTCAGCACCACGCGCGACTTCATGACCATGCGCTCGGTCGCGCTCATGCAAACGCTGCCCAACGCAGACAAGCGGCGCGCCCGCGGTGAGCGTTTCGAGCGCGAGGCCGATGCGGCGCTGAGCGAACGCGCGCAGCGCGCCACTCTGCTGCAAACCGAAGTGGCCCAAGCCTGGCTGGAGCGCCGCATGCAGGAGCAGCGTTTGTTGTTGCTGCAGTCGCAGATCACCGAAGCGCGTGTGCTGGTGCAGACCACCGAGGCTGCCCTGCGCGGCGGGCGAGGCTCCACGGCCGATGCGCTGAGCGCGCGCGAGGCATTGGCTCAGTTGGAGCAAGGCTTGATCGGTGCACAGGCCGAGCGCGCCAACGCACGCCTCACGCTGTCGCGCTTCACCGGCGGCCCGCCCGACCAACCGCTCGCCGATCCCCCACCATGGCAACGCAGCACGGCCACGATCGTTCAAATGGCCCTCTTGCCTGATCTTGCCGTGCTGCAGGCCCGCGAAGCCGTAGCCCGGGCCGAGGCCGAGGTGGCCCGCCAAGAACTCAACCTCGACTGGAGCGCCGAGGTCATGTTCAGCCAGCGCGGCTCGCAGTTCTCCAACATGGTGTCAATCGGTATTTCCGTCCCGCTGCAGTGGGACAAGCCTCAGCGCCAGCAACGCGAACTGGCTGCGCGCCTGGCCCGTGTGAACGAACTGGAGGCTGAGCGCGAAGAAAAGACCCGCGAGCGAGCGCTGCAAGTGCAGCGCTGGCAGCAGGACTGGCGCGCAGGGCGGGATCGACTGGCCTACCTGGATGCGCAGCGCCAGCCGCTCGCCACACAACGTGTTGACGCTGCGCTGGCCGCGTACCGAGGCGGTCGTGAAGGCTTGGGCGCCGTGCTGCAGGCGCGCCGCGACTCACTGAACCTTGCCCTGGAACGCCTGGCCCTGGAGCGCGACACCGCGGGCCTGTGGGCGCAACTCGAATACCTGCTCCCCGACACCACGACTGGAGTGAAGCCATGAACAAGACAAGATCCCTCATCGCACTGGCCACTGTGGCCGCTCTCTCTGGCGTGGGCGTTGGCGCCTGGTGGCTGGGCATGAAGCAAGGCAGGGGCGACACCACTTCGGCCACCGCGCAACAGGCGGTAAGCACCAGCGCCCTCGACGACCCGTCGCAGTGGACCATCCCGCAGGGCGAAGCGGCCACGCGCCGGCACATCCGGGATGCACTCAAGGCTGGTGACGTGGACCCCGTCACCGGCCGGCGCATCCTGAATTACCACGACCCCATGGTGCCGGGCAAGAACTTCGACACACCCGCCAAGTCGCCGTTCATGGACATGATGCTGGTGCCGCGCTATGTCGGCAGCAACGCGGCGGATACCAGCAGCGTCTCGGTGAGCCCGCGCATCCAGCAGAACCTGGGCTTGCGCACCGCGCCGGTGGTTGAAGGCGCGCTGGTGTCGGAAGTGACGGCGGTGGGCAATGTGGCCTGGAACGAACGCGAACGTGTGGAGCTGAGTTCACGCGCCATGGGCTTCGTGGAGAAGTTGCATGTGAAAGCCGCGCTCGACCGCGTGGCCGCCGGTGCGCCCCTGGCCGAACTCTATGTGCCCGACTGGGTGTCCGCGCAGGAGGAGTACCTGGCGCTGGCCCGTCTGAGCGGCCCGGGCATTGAGGCGCTGCAGGATGCCGCGCGCCAGCGCATGCGCCAGGCCGGCATGACGACCGCCCAGATCGAGCGCGCGGTGGCCTCGGGCAGGGTGCAGTCGCGCTTCACAATCACCGCGCCCATCGCCGGCATCGTGAGCGAACTCCTGGTGCGCGAGGGTGCCACGGTGATGCCCGGTGCCACGCTGATGCGGCTGCAGGGCACCCGCACGGTGTGGGCCGAGGGGGCGGTGCCCGAAAGCCAGGCCGCGCTGTTGCAACCGGGTGCGCGGGTGCGCACCACCAGCCCGGGCGCGCCGGGCCAGACGTTTGAAGGCCAGGTGCAGGCGCTGCTGCCCGAGGTGGATGCGGTCACGCGCACCATCCGCGCGCGGGTCGAGCTGGCCAACCCGCAGGGCCGGCTGGTGCCGGGCATGCTGGTGAGCATGCGGCTGGCCCTCCCGAAGACAGCAGCAAGCTTGCTGGTGCCCAGCGACGCGGTGATCCACACCGGTCGGCGCAGCGTGGTGATGGTGGCCGAAGACGGGGGACGCTTTCGCCCGGTGGAGGTGACTGCGGGCCTGGAGGTGGGAGGCCAGACCGAGATCAGCGCCGGCCTGCAGCTGGGCCAGCGCGTGGTGCTCTCGGGGCAGTTCCTGATCGACTCCGAAGCCAGCCTGCGCGGGCTGGAGGCCCGGCTCAATCAGGAGCCCGCGACCACGCCCACCCCCACGCAACAGCGCTACACCACCGATGCGGTGATCGACGCGCTGAGCGGCGACACGGTCACGCTCACCCACCCACCGATCCCCGCTCTGAAGTGGCCGCAGATGCAGATGGGCTTTCAGTTGCCGCCACGCTCGGAACAACCACGCGATCTCAAGGCAGGCGATCGGTTAAAGATCGAGTTTGAAATGCAGGATGGCCAGGTGCCGCGCATCACCAGCCTGCAGCGCGTCGCACCGGGGATCGGCAAATGATCGCCGGGCTGATCCGCTGGAGCATCAACAACCGCTTTCTGGTTCTGCTGGCCACTGCGCTGCTGAGTGCCTGGGGCGTGGTGGCGCTGCAGCGCACGCCGCTGGACGCGCTGCCCGACCTGTCCGACACGCAGGTCATCATCCGCACCACCTGGCCGGGACAGGCGCCGCAGATCGTGGAGAACCAGGTCACCTACCCACTGACCACCACCATGCTCTCGGTGCCGGGCGCGCGCGCGGTGCGTGGTTTTTCGATGTTGGGCGACAGCTTCGTTTACGTGCTGTTTGAAGACGAGGTGGATCCGTACTGGGCGCGCTCGCGCGTGCTGGAGTACCTGAATCAGGTGCAGGCACGCCTGCCGCGTGGCGCGAGTTCGTCGATGGGACCCGACGCGACCGGCGTGGGCTGGATCTACCAGTACGCGCTGGTGGACAGGACCGGCCAGCAAGACGTGGCGCAGCTGCGCGCGCTGCAGGACTGGTTCGTGCGCTTCGAGCTCAAGACCGTGCCCGACGTGGCCGAGGTGGCCAGTGTGGGCGGCATGGTCAAGCAGCACCAGATCGTGCTCGACCCCGACAAGATGGCCGCCTACCGCGTGACACAGGCCATGGTGGCCGAGGCGGTGGCGCGCGGCAACCAGGAGGCCGGTGGCTCGGTGCTGGAACTGGGCGAGGCCGAGTACGCGGTGCGCGCCAGCGGTTACCTGAAGACGCTCGACGACTTCCGCGCCATCCCGCTCATCACCAGCAGCGCCGGTGTGTCGGTGCGCCTGGGCGATGTAGCGCGCGTTCAGATCGGGCCCGAAATGCGGCGCGGCATCGGCGAGTTCAACGGCGAAGGCGAGGCCGTCGGCGGTGTGGTGGTGATGCGCTCAGGCAAGAACGCGCTGCAGACCATCGCGGCGGTGAAGACCCGGCTGGCCGAACTGCAGCGCAGCCTGCCGGCGGGTGTGGAGATCGTGCCGGTGTACGACCGCTCGGGCCTGATCGAACGCGCGGTGAAGAACCTGGGCGAAAAACTGCTGGAGGAGTTCATCGTGGTGGCGCTGGTGTGTCTGGCCTTCCTGTTCCATCTGCGCAGCGCGCTGGTGGCCAGTATCTCGCTGCCGCTGGGCGTGTTGATGGCCTTCATCGTGATGCAACACCAGGGCATCAACGCCAACGTGATGTCGCTGGGTGGCATCGCCATTGCCATCGGCGCGATGGTGGACGCGGCCATCGTGATGATCGAGAACGCCCACAAGCACCTGGAGCGCTGGGCCCACCAGCACCCGGGTGAGACGCTGCAGGGCGAGCCGCGCTGGCGCGTGATCGGTGACGCCGCAGCCGAGGTCGGTCCGGCGCTGTTCTTCTCGCTGCTCATCATCACGCTGAGCTTCATACCGGTGTTCACGCTGGAGGCGCAGGAGGGCCGGCTGTTCGCGCCGCTGGCCTTCACCAAGACCTATGCCATGGCGGCCTCCGCCGGCCTGGCTGTCACGCTGATTCCGGTGCTGATGGGCTACCTGATCCGTGGGCGCATTCCGGCCGAGACCGCCAACCCGCTGAACCGTGCCCTGATCGCGCTGTACCGACCGGTGCTCGACGCGGTGCTGAAAATGCCCAAACTCACACTGGTGGTAGCGGCCCTGGTGCTGCTGGCCAGCCTGTGGCCGCTCCAGCACATCGGCAGCGAGTTCATGCCGCCGATGGACGAAGGCGATCTGCTCTACATGCCCACCGCGCTGCCCGGCCTGTCGGCCGCCAAGGCGGCCGAGCTGTTGCGGCAGACCGACCGCCTGATCAAGACCATCCCCGAGGTGCAGAGCGTGTACGGCAAGGCCGGGCGCGCCGAGACCGCCACCGACCCGGCGCCGCTGGAGATGTTCGAGACCACGGTCCAGCTCAAGCCGCGCAACGAATGGCGCGCCGGCCTGACCCCCGAGGCACTCATTGAAGAACTCGACCGCACCGTGCGGGTGCCGGGCCTCTCCAACATCTGGGTGCCACCGATCCGCAACCGCATCGACATGCTGGCCACCGGCATCAAGAGCCCGGTGGGCGTGAAGGTGGCCGGGCCCGACCTGGCCACCATCGACCGCCTGACCCGCCAGATCGAGCAGGCGGTGAAGAACGTGCCCGGTGTGAGCAGCGCGCTGGCCGAGCGCCTGACGGGTGGGC
This sequence comes from Hydrogenophaga sp. FW305-3-2-15-A-LB1, assembly GCF_058787875.1. Lineage (NCBI taxonomy): Bacteria > Pseudomonadati > Pseudomonadota > Betaproteobacteria > Burkholderiales > Comamonadaceae > Hydrogenophaga > Hydrogenophaga sp. FW305-3-2-15-A-LB1. The sequence continues at coordinate 48,959 of NZ_JBYTAE010000017.1, forward strand.
GCTACATCGACGTGGATATCCGCCGCGCAGACGCAGCGCGCTACGGCCTGAACATCGCCGACGTGCAGGACATCGTGGCCGGCAGCGTGGGAGGCATGAACATCGGCGAGACGGTGGAGGGCCTGCAGCGCTTCCCGATCAACCTGCGCTACCCGCGCGAGCTGCGCGACTCGCTGCCCGAACTGCGCGCACTGCCCATCGTGGCACCCGGCGGCCAGCGCCTGGTGCTGGCCGATGTGGCCGACCTGCGCATCACTGAAGGGCCTCCCATGCTGCGCAGCGAGAACGCGCGCCTGGCCGGCTTTGTGTATGTGGACATCCGCGGGCGCGACCTGCGCGGCGCGGTGCTGGACATGCAGCGAGCGGTGGCTCAGCAGGCGGTTTTGCCTGCGGGGTACTCGGTGTCGTGGTCGGGGCAGTTCGAATACCTGGAACGCGCCACGGCCAAGCTCAAGCTGGTGGTGCCGGTCACGCTGCTGATCATCTTCGTGCTGCTGTACCTGATCTTCCACCGCTTCGACGAGGCGCTGCTGATCATGGCCACGCTGCCATTCGCGCTGGTGGGCGGTGTGTGGTTCCTGTGGCTGCTGGGGCACAACCTGTCGGTGGCGAGCATGGTGGGCTTCATCGCACTGGCGGGGGTGGCGGCCGAGTTCGGCGTGATCATGCTGATCTACCTCAAGCAGGCTTGGCGAGAACGGCTGGACGCCGGGCTGGACGGCGACGCCTCGCTGCTGGACGCGATCCGGGAAGGCGCGGTGCTGCGGGTGCGCCCCAAAGCCATGACGGTGGCCACCATCGTGGCTGGGTTGCTGCCGCTGTTCTGGGGCCTGGGCACCGGCAGCGAGGTGATGCAGCGCATCGCGGCACCCATGATCGGCGGCATGATCAGCGCGCCGCTGCTTTCGCTGTTTGTGGTGCCGGTGGCCTACCGGCTGATGCGGAAGCCGCGTTGACGCTGTCTCGGATTTGGCCGTAGACCGCTGCTTACAACCGTGCCAGCCGCAAAGCGCTTCGGAGGCCGACAGCAGGGGCACGCTGTCCATCCCTCTTGAGCATCCTCCGCGCGCGCACTAGCGTCGGTCCCCGTCTGGATGCGCAGCACTTCTTCGAAGCTTTCACTGAATCTGCGCGTGCGATGTGGAGTGTGACGCGGTTGCCGAAAGCAAGCTTTTGAGGTGCGAGTGGACGGCAGATATCGGTTTGATTTTGTGCGGTCGATGCCTACTTCATTCGCCGGCAATCTCCTACAGACTTGGACTTTGGAGGGTGGTCCAATTTTTGGATTACGGGCTACAAAAAATCGCGACAGCCCTTTGGCCCGTATTTCACACGGCAAGGAGAAATGATGAAAAACGGCAACCACGGCTCCCCAGATTCGGCCATGCGACATGAAAGCATGGGTCACTACACGTTGTTCGCGGTCAACATGGTCCTCAGCCTAATAGTCATGTATTTCGTCATGTTTTCCATGATCGATGGCTGGTCTGATTTCCGCAATAACCTGAACATGCTCTACATGGCACTGACTATGGTCGCCCCGATGGGCATCATCATGCTCTTGACCATGCGCGGCATGTATCAGAGAAAGCTGCTCAATTGGGCGCTTCATGTCGTCCTCGCCCTGATTTTCGTCGTCGCATTGGCCGCCACACGTCAACAAAGCGCGATTGGCGACAGACAGTTCATTGCATCCATGATCCCGCACCACTCCGGCGCCATCCTGATGTGTCGTGAAGCCCGCATCCAGGACGTGGAGCTTATTAAACTGTGTGAGGAAATCGCAAATGCTCAGCGCAAGGAGATTGAGCAGATGAATGCAATCCGGGCTCGGCTGGAGTTAAGGGCGCAGAACTCGTAGTTTGGTCCTGATCAACATCAGTTCGTCGTGCACGCAATCAATGTGGTGTGCCTACATGCCGTGGTACTGAAGTCTGTTCTGGCGGCTGTGCACCGCCGCTAATCGCATCAGTTCTCGCTTGGCACATCCCAAAACGAAGGGACAGGGGCAGTCTTCGATTGGTACCTCCCAAAACATGCTTCTACCTCGCGCCTGGATAGAGACTTGGCCAAGGTGTCGGAGTCGACAAAACGCAGATAAACGCTTGGTAAGCTGGTTCCCCCTATGGCCTGGTCAGCTCTAAGCCTTTCCGCATTGGTTCCACAAGGTGCGATTGAATGCTGGTCAACCCTCGGCTACTAACCCGGTTTTCTGCACCGAGATTGAGATCACCCCGATTAGCGGTCCAGAATCGAGACGCGGGATGAAGGGGTGTTCGATCTGGCGGCGGTGCTCGCCGACGCCACCACCGAGTTCGTCTACACCTACGACTTTTGACGACGAATGGCGCCACCGGATCCATGTCGAGGGCGCCTTGGAGCCCGGCGCGAAGAACACTCGCCCGCTTTGCATAGCCGGAGCCAACGCCTGTCCTCCTGAAGATGTGGGCGGGCCACCGGGCTACAGCGACTTCTTGCAGGCTATCGACCCGATGCATCCTGAGCACCTGGCAATGTGGGAGTGGAATGGCGGACTCTTCGATCCCGCTGGCTTCGACCTCAATGCCGTGAACGCCGCGATGCATAAGCTGCGCCTGTAGGGCGTCCGTAAAGATGGGATGACCGGACGTTTACAGTAGATGAACCAGTAGCCGCCGACGTCGTCAGGCGTCCCGTGCGCCAAGCGTATCGTCGCGCCTGGTACCGTACAGGTCAATTGCACTGCATCCCGAATGCTTGGGGTATGAGGGCGTCTAAGAGCCAGGCCGCCCTTTGACTTGCCCAGGAAAGTTCGGGCATGCTCGCTCGCACGGCTTTCGCATAAGTCATAGACCACCGACTTGGTGTTCTCGAAGGCGCAGTAGGCCCAGAGGTAAGCTCGATGTGTTCTGCCGTTTCCGGGCTTGGCAGTGGTGGCGGCCTCACGTGGCCACACGAACTTGCCACTGTTCACGTGCCGCGCTGCCAGCCAAGCGTGGGATAGGAGGACGGTTAACCCGCCCGCCACCTTCGGGCACTTGCTCCCGCCCCGGTGGGCCATACGCGCTACTTACGAAGCTGTCGCAAGACATCGACAGGGCGTGAATCCGGCAAAACGATACTTCAGTGGCTGCCACGCACAGAGGGTTTCTTGATCTTCACAACGGTATCCGTTGAGGGCTTTTCCTTGCGAGGCATGGACTGTCCTCCCTCGGCCTTGAAGCGGGCTGGTTCGGCCATCGGACCAGTATATTCATAAGCCACCGTGCCTTCGGGGTGCCTGTACCAACCGGGGTTCTTGTAGTCCCCCGGCTTTTGGTCCCGGCGAACTTTCACGACGCTGAACATGCCGCCCATCTCGACCGATCCATAGGGGCCGTCGCCCGTCATCATAGGGATCGTGTTGTCTGGAATAGGCATTTCCATCTCGGTCATATCCGCCATGCCGCGCTCTCCCATCACCATGTAATCGGGAATGAGATTGTTGATCTTCTTTGCCACCCCACGGTGATCGACGCCGATCATGGTGGGAATGTCATGACCCATTGCGTTCATCGTGTGGTGGCTCTTATGGCAATGGAAGGCCCAGTCACCTTCCTCATCCGCCAAGAATTCGATCTGACGCATCTGACCGACTGCCACGTCCGCGGTGACCTCATAAAGCCGTGTACTCTTGGGCGTGGGACCTCCATCGGTACCAGTCACGAGAAACTCGTGGCCGTGCAGGTGCATCGGGTGATTGGTCATCGTCAGGTTGCCGATCCGAATGCGGACCTTGTCGTTTAGACGTACGTTCAGAGAGTCAATGCCGGGGAAGATGCGACTGTTCCAACTCCACAAATTGAAGTCGAGCATCGTCATGATTTTTGGCGTGTAACTTCCAGGATCGATGTCGTAGGCGTTGAGAAGGAAGCAAAAATCGCGATTCACCTCGTCAATCAGCGGGTTTTTCGTCTTGGGATGCGTAATCCAAAAGCCCATCATTCCCATGGCCATTTGAGTCATTTCATCCGCATGAGGGTGATACATAAACGTGCCGGGGCGGCGCGCCACGAATTCGTAGACGAAAGTCTTTCCGGGCTGAATGGCGGGCTGGTTCAACCCCGCCACCCCATCCATTCCATTGGGGAGTCGTTGCCCATGCCAATGAATACTGGTGTGTTCAGACAACTTGTTGGTCACAAACACCCGAACGCGATCACCCTCGACAACCTCGATGGTGGGGCCGGGGCTCTGGCCGTTGTATCCCCAAAGATGGGCTTTGAAGCCAGGAGCCATTTCTCGCACCACGGGCTCAGCCACCAAGTGAAACTCCTTAACGCCTTGGTTCATCCGCCAGGGCATCGTCCAGCCGTTGAGGGTAACCACCGGGTTGTAGGGGCGGCCCGAATTCGGCACTAAGGGGGCCATGGTGTCGGGACTGGTTTGAATGACAGGTTCAGGCAGCGCCGCCATCGCCACACGGCTCACGCTCGCGGCGGCCACGGCCCCTCCGGCAATACTAGCAACGCGAAAAAAATCTCTTCTCGAGGTCATTTTGTTTTCCTTTGGGATCAATGAGCTGCGCCAGATTCAGCGGCGACTCCAGCATTGCCGCCCGAGGCTCCAGCGCTTGTAGGCTTGCCGATGAGGGAGGCTTGGAGTGCAGCGTGCGCTTGCCAGAACTGCTGCTCGGCGTTTAGGGCCGCCATAACAGAGTTCACTTGATCGCGAGAATCGGCCAGCAACTCGAAGACACTAATAAGCATTCCGTTGTAACGAAACTGATTTTCTTCTGAGATGATTTTCCTAAGCGGGATCACCTCATCGCGGTAGTGCCGAGCGACGTCATAAGCGGTTCGGTAGGCGGAATAGCTTTCTCGAACACTCGATCCAGCCGCGCGAGCCGTCGCCTCCAAGCGGTTAGCGGCGACCAACGTCTGTGCATTCATCGAGTCGCGCCGCATGCCTCCCCAATCAAAAATCGGCAACTCTAAGCTAATTTCAAAACCGCGACGTGTCTGCTTGGAATTGTCTGCCGCGTCAAAAACGGAATCTTTTCGAATTCCTAACTCAATGTCTGTGAACGTCGACACAGTGTTCCAGCCTTGCGCACGGGCGGCAACGTCATATTCCGCCTTAGCGATCTGAAGGTCCAAGCGACCTTGGGACGCTTGACGGCCCGCTTCCTGAGGAGAAAAAGGCTCTTTGGGCAATATAGGCAAACGCTCTGGCAGCTTAAGCATCACTGCTTGGTCGTCATCAAGGCCCAGCAACCTGATCAACTCTTCACGAGCTGCTGTGGACTGTTGCTGAGCACCGGCTAATTGGGTCGCCGTATCCGCATAGAAGGCTTGCTGGCGTGCACGGTCGAGCTTGTTAAAATTGCCGATTGCTTGCAGCCTCTTGGCCAATTCGGCACTGGCTTGGGCACTAGCAAAGACTTGCTGGGTGTACGAGAAAGTCTGCTGGGCCGCGACAGCACGCACCCAGGCTTGGCGAACTTGAGTGACTTGATCGACCACGTCGCTGCACAGGCGTAGTTGGGCCTGCTTGATGCGCCCTTCTGCAATGCCTTTGCGCGCAGGCAACATCAATAAGTCCAGCAGGCCGAAGGACAGAAGTCGCCCAATTTCGGTTTCGTCTCCCAAGCGCATACGCTCGAGGCTAAGAATTGGATTGGCAATGCGGCCGGTTTGGGCTGCCATGGAAGCATCAGCCCAACTTTGAGCCACCATGGCCTGCATTGACGGACTGTTGACGAGCGCGAGCTGAACGGCGTCTTTCTGCTCCAGCGGCTTACTCAGCAGATCCAAAGCGCGTCTGCGCAAGCCATCACGTTCGCCTTGGTCACGGGCAAGTGTGAGCTGGCCATCCGTAAAACTGTTTGCCGTCGCATTGGCACTAGACAGGCTTTGTTCCAGATTCACACTGGCACAACCCGACAACACCACAACAGCAGCTGCAGTGACCGCGACTTTCGTATGGCGCATTCGTAAGAGGCGGATCATTTCTTGTCTCCATGAGGGGCATCATGTCCTGGAGCAGGCTGATTAGATTGGGTCGCAGGCTCCGCTTGGCGCATCTCCTTGGCGTAGGCACGCCATCCCCCGATCTCCCCCACCTTGTCATTGGCTTCCTTCCATGATTGAACAGACTGCTCCTTGTAGGCCTCGTATTCCGACAAAGCCGACCTGTAAGCAAGCTTGTAATCCGTCTTGATGGTTTCCGGCTCTGGAGCCTGCGCTAATGCGAGAGACGGAACGACAAATACAGCCGCTAGGAAGCAGCGTACCTGGATTTTAGCGAGCAGATGATTTTTCATATTTCTCCGAGCATTTTAAAGAAGATAGGTTTCCCAAGTTCACTGGCGAATAGTCAACCCTTAAAGCCCCGCCAAATATTCACCTCGCCCATGGCTGATTCGCAGTACATGAGTAGAGGTCTTTAGAAAGTTCCATGGACCATCCATGCCTGGCGAAGTTCACCGGCGATGTAGTTCTTGCTGTCCAGGTCTCTGTATCATGGAAAAGAAGCACCCCACAGCGCGGTCCCGGTATTTACTAGCCAGAGCTTCAACTGCAACCCTTGTTTGGAGCTCTGAGCGACCGACAATTGCTGCTTTTTGCGAAATGGCCCAGCACGGAAAGGCTCTGCAGCTCTAACCCTGCGGTTCGCCAAAGCTGTATCGCTGCACGCAGTCAAATCATTTGCGAGATTGGATGTCAGTTACGACCATCTTGCCTGCTTCCTGGATGACGATGAACTGAATTTTTTCACCCACTTGAACCTTGTCCAACATTGCCTTATCCTTGGCTGTGAAAACCATGGTCATTGCGGGCATATCCAGGTGCTTAATTTCTCCATGTTTGATCGTAATCTTCCCGCCTTCTTTGTCAATCTTGCGGATTTCACCGTCCGTCAAGCCAGGAGTGGCTGCCGTTCCCATCTTTCCTTGGTCCATACCCGACTTATCTTGCACCATCGTCATTTGCGCCGGTACGGAACCAGCAGGTGCTAGTGAAGGCGAGACCGCTGATGCTGACTTGTTGGTCACACTAATTTGACCCTTCATGCCCGCCTCGTAGTGCCCCGGGTGAAGGCAGGCGAAATCAACGACTCCACCCTTGGTGAAACGCCAGATGACCTCACCTGTTTTTCCGGGCTTTAAGGAAATTTTGTTGGCTTCTTCATGCTCCATGCCCGGATTTTTTTTCATCACCTCGTAATGCTCTTTTAATTCCTTTTCCGTGCCCAGGCCGAATTCGTGCGGTACCTTGCCAGAATTTGTGACGACAAAGCGGATCGTTTCTCCCTTCTTGACGGCTACCAGGGAGGGAGTGAAACGCATGCTGTCTGAGGCATCGACTTGAATGGTCCGTGAGACTTTGCCAGCAACACCAGCTTCGCCGATGGGCGATTCATCGTGTCCGCCGCCGTGTATGCCCGCCGCAGTAGCAGCCGAGGCGGCAAGAAGAGTCGCCGCGAATAAAAGACCTGAGCGCTTGCTGAAGGAAGCTTGTGCGAATGTCATTTGAACTCCTGGCAATTAAGGTAAGGAGGTGAACGGAAAGTTTAAACAAATGCTTCAGCCCGATATGTGCGCTGACGCCGCTAGGAAAAATGCAAGGCCTGAAGCCGACTAAGGTTACCTAATGGACAGTTTTGTCTTTTTGGACTCCCTATTCGCTATGGTCGAAGTATGTATAAGCCTGCCTGACGCGAGCCCGTCTGCTTCCTTACAAAGGTGTCAGGTTCGGTTGCAACCAGCCACTGGCAGTGGAAATCACGCTAGGGAGTGTCTGCACGACCCTGGCGCCCCTGGCCCGATGTGAGACAGTGACGGCATGAAACAAGTGAGCCTGGGTGAGAGCGGATTCGAGCGCAAAACCAAGAGGACTCGCAAGCGCGAGTTCCTCGACGAGATGAACCTTGTGGTGCCGTGGGTTGAGCTGATTGCGCCGCACGCGCCAGCGCGCGGCGCCCGCCGTTTGCCGTCGAGACCATGCTGCACATTCACTTCGTCCAGCAGTTATTCAACCTCTCGGACCCGTCCATGGAAGAGGCTGCACGCCATGGCGCTGTTTCGAATTCGTGGGCCTGGATGCCGGGGAAGACAACCTGCCCGACGAGAGCGCCATCCTGCGGTTCCGTCTCTGCTCGACGCCCACAACCTGAGCTTGCAGATCCTGGCCACCGTTAACGCCACGCTGGCCGCCAAGGGGTCCCTTCTGAAGAGCGGCACGGTGGTTGATGCCACCTTGATCGCAGCACCGAGTTCGACCAGGAACAGCAGTGGCGGGCGCGACCCCGAGATGCACCAGACCAAGAACGGCAACAGTGGCACTTCGGGATGACGGCGCACATTGGGGTCGATGCGGACTCGGGCCTGGTGCACACGGTGGTGGGTACAGCGGCCAACGTCAGCGACGTGACGCAGGCGCACGCACTGGTGCATGGAGAAGAAACGGACGTCTTTGCCGACGCTGGTTACCAGGGCGTGGGCAAGCGCGAAGAGACCCAAGACATCGCCGTCAACTGGCACGTGGCCATGCGACCGGGCAAGCGCAAGATGCTGGACAAGAGCACGCCGATGGGCGCGATCATGGACAGTTGGAGCGGGCCAAGGCCCGCATCCGCGCCAAGGTCGAACACCGGTTCCGCGTGATCAAGCGCCAGTTCGGGCATGTGAAGGTGCGCTATCGGGGACTGGCCACGAACACCGCGCAACTGCATACGCTGTTGCGCTGTCCAACCTCTGGATGGTGCGGCGCACGTTGCTGCGGGAAATGTGGGGATGAGTGCGTTTGCAAGCGGCCAAGGGGGCGCGAATCGGGGCGAAATTGGCCTTGAAACGAACCTCGTGAGCCGAAAGTCGCCATCACCAGAAATCGGATGCATCAACTCTGCTGTCGAGGTGACTTTAACTGTGCCTCCTTTCGCGACGACGATCTGACGCACGATGTACAAGCCCAGGCCGATACTGCCCGGTGTCCGCTGTTCAGCCGATTCATGCGTTGCGCAGCGCTTCAGCGGCTCAAAGAGCGTCCAAGGCCGCTCGAAGAGAAGTCGATCAGGTCGTTGATCAATCGTTGCATCGTGTCCGTGCTCCTCTTGATCATTGACATAGAGTTGACAGTGATCGGGTCTTTATCTTTCAAGGCGACACTTTGCGCGGCCATGCGGATAGTGCTCAGCGGATTGCGCAAGTCGTGGCTTGGGATTGCGAGGAGCATCTGCCGCGACTCGTCGATGCGCTGGGAGTAACTGCTGACGCTGTGAGCGAGCGATTAGTCGAGCGCCTCATTGAAGCGGGTGAGGTCGTCGATGTCGCTTACGTCCGGTCGCGGAAGACTCTTTCGCCAAAGGCGTAAAACGCTAGCACGCAGGGCCAGGCATTCAGATACAACAGCTGTGATGTGAGAGCCCGAGGTCATCCGGCCAAGAGGATAGGCTCAGCTCAAGCGTGCAAGCGATGCCCAGAGTCGCAGACCGTGTGGGGATGCGAGATCGCTTTGTGAAGCGTTAAGCATACCGTGAGTGTTTCACGGATCACTGGGGATTCAAGACCAGTGGGCTCAACTGAGTGCGCCGGGGGCAACTGCCACGGGTCCAAACCCCTCTTCCGCCTGCCCATAAATAAGCCTCGATAAGATATAGTTATCGTTACCTATAGTCCAGCTCAAGAGGAAGTGCTTTGTGGGTTCATCTTCTGAACCTATTTAGGTCAGACGACTGGTCTTAGCGTCGCGGGGGCGTCTCAGTTGGCATTTCACACAAAGTCCAACGCGCTAGCGCGCCATCGACCCAACTGAACTCAAGCAGGACATTGCTTTCGAGGTAGACCTGCCTCTCCATCGCACTAGAAAGAATTCGGCCAGCTGCTTCACCCAAAGCGCTTTTGTCTCGCACGAGGTCCACGTGATGAGTGGGGACACTTAGAGCAAGGCCCACATCATCAACCTCCTGATCTACCAGGGTCATGGAGTGAATCCGTACTCTGCATTTATGACGGGATAGCCGATCAATTTTGAACTTGACTCTTGCCATGCGTGCGTGGGGTAGCCATCGCCCAATGGAATCTAGTGGAAGATCTTCACCATCGACAGTGCTGTAGATCGTAAGAGTCGGAGGGCTCCCGGCCTTTCTAGACGCCCAAATTTGTTTTCGGCGATGAGCCAGATCGGGGTCGGATGATGGGTCCGCATAGCTCTTCAGAGCAATTTCATAGAGGTCGCGTATGCCCGGCCGCGCTTCCTCAAGCATGGCGATATCGATGGAGGAGGGATCATGCTGCTTTCCTTCACTGCTGCGAAGATTTAGCCATCCTTGGCGTGACCGAACAAGATAGGCGCTTATGAAGACTTTGCTTTCCTTCGTCTCGTAGTCGAACTCGATCACACTCGCGCGAAGCTTGTTGATTGGGAACTGGTCACACAACGTCTTGTGGAAATCCGCCTTGCGGTCCTCCCATTCCCCCTCACTGAGGGACGTGTCTGAGCCCGCTAGCACCTGGCGGGCAACGAGGTGGCGATCAGACATTCGGCGTTCCCTCGAGTTCATCCAGAAGCAGAAGTGCTTTTGCAGTTAGTAGCCAGCCTCGAAGCGCGGCTGTTTTCTCGGCGGCGGGGTTTGTCCGGTCCGCTTCCGCGTGCGGGTTAATCCGCAGGTAGGCCGGCGGCCTTTCGGGGCGCCAAGGAGCATGTTCAACGCGTGCGTTGAACTTGAGCTCTTGGGAGAAGAGTGCATTCAGGCTTTTGATCACCTCTGATGATTTCTCGAGGTAGGCCGAGGAGTTCGCTGCGATCAGTTCGTTTTCGCGGGCCCTCACGGTGTTACCTTGCACGACCGCGCGAATATGGCCTCGGTCAAGATCGGCATAACTGAGGAGCTGGAGGAGCGGGCGTCCGGCTGCGTTTGGCAAAAGTGGGAAATGCAGCCCACGACCATTTTCCTCCCAGCAGCTCACGGCGGCGGCCATCACTTGGCGGCTGATGCTGCTATCCATCGCGTTTGAAAATTTCGACCAGAAGGAATGGCCACAAGCGCTGGCGTCGACCCGCATGCGTTGGAGGCGTTCCGCCAAAGGCGGCATCGACACCAGATGGTGTGTCGTGCGCGGGAAATGCCTCCGATAGAGACGGGCAACCCACGCGTCCAGACGGGCGACGAGGTCCTCGAACGTATGGAAGGGGATGCCTGTCAGCCGAGCCAGAGAGTCATGGGCAGCGCCGTTCTGCAACCTTCCCAGCGCGTCTGCGATCTCGAGGGAAGAAACCTGCCGCTTGACTGCAGACGGTCGGGCGGTGGTTGCTGGTGCCGTCCACTCAAATGGATCGGCCGCCCGCGGCAGAGGAATCGAGACGGCCATCTCCTCCAACTTTCTTTGCCAATGGTGTGTGGAGTCGATGCGCAGGCGTCGCGCAGCCTGAATCAACGAGTTGCCATGAAGTGGAGTCTTGTTTCCGCTCAACGACCGCAGTACTCGAGCTTGGTCATCGGAGTTGGTGTGCAATGCGGTTTGCATGCCGAAGTCGATCCACAGTCGAAGTGAGTCCTCATAGAGATGTGAGTAGCTGCGGAGCGTGGTCAACGGCAACACATGTCCTGCGGCACTGGAGACCGCATAAAGCGGGTTGATATCTACCGTGACACAAGACTTCAGAACTTCCGCGACCTGGTTGCTCACTACGGTGTGTCGAAGATCGTGAAACCGCATTCGTGGGCATCCGCTGGCCAACTTGACGAGTTTGTTAAGTAATGCCTGGACTGCGGCTGGTCGGTATCGTTCCTTGTCAGCGTTCTTGTTGCCGAAGAAGTACGCGGACAGATTTCCTGTTTCATAACTTCGCACTTCGACCCAATCTCGAAGGATGCGCAAGGAAGATGCGTTGCGCACCGTTAGTCTTCGCTGGGAAGAGTCGGTCTTCAGACGCCCTCGGCGGGCATGCCGAACAACCTCGATCTGGCAGTACGCGCCTAAGGAGTCGTTGCCAAACGAGATGTTGGCGGTTGTCAGTCTTGAAAGGTCCTGATACCGCACCGCGCACTCGCGCGCTACAGCCAGCATGACCTTGGCGATCTGGCCGACCCTCAGGTCAAGCGCATTGGTGCACTCCTTTTGACACCAATCGATCTCATGAGGCCAAAGGACGTTTGCACGCACTTGAGTACCGCTTGGAGCGACATCGGCGCTCTCGCTGTCCTCTTTCTCGCCGCGGGTGCTCGTGAAATTTATGAAGAACTGTTCAGTGTCAAAAACTTCCTCCAAGTACGATTGGAAGCTCCTAAGTGCAGCTGCGGTGGCCACTCGCATGCCGCTGGTCTTGGAGTTGAAGACGTTTTTGTAGACGGCGTCAAGGTTGATCAAATCCCAGTTGTCTGGCTCTGCTTCGAAATCGCGAAGATCTTTGCCGAGACTGAGCAAAACTGAACTCGCATACTGACGGATGGTGCTTGCTGCGGGATTCTTCGAACCGACAGTGCCAAATTCGCACATGTAGGCGATCCAACCTACCAACACCACGGTGCTTGGGCTGTTGCTGCTCAAGTTCAGCGGTAGTTTCAATAAGCCCTCGATCCAGTGTCGCTTTGTTAGACCATCTATTCCAGAGGGGTGGCGAGTCTGAAGAATTTCCAGCGCAGACTTCAGCAGGTTCTCGTCGTATTGAGTTCCGCTGACCTCACCAAGAGAGTCAAGCAAAGTGTCGGTCTGAAACTCTGCCGGGCTGTCGTGAGCTTCCAGATTGGAACCAAGGCTCACCGCCAGATGGGTCTCGCTCCGGGCCCATGCTGCGCGGTCGATCGCCGTTAGAACGAACATGCCGGAGCAATGCGAAAAAAGTGGTCCAGGGAGGTACGGGCTGAGCCAGGCCAACTGGTCCGATGCGAGAGCGAGGAGTGGATCGCGCTCCTCTCTGTAGAAATTGTTCTCTCGCAGCCAGGTGAGCAACGGGTCAACTAAATCAACGATCTGAAGCTCGTTGATTGGCGGCTCAAGGATCAACTCGCCGTCACCTGGGGCAGCGGCGATAGGATCCTTCCGCGATGCAGAGACGTCTTGCACGCTTCGCAGATTGGGCCGACGCGGCCAAATGTGGAGTGTCAAAGGGTGAAGGACGCGGCGCTCAATCCTTTGGCTTGGCCCTTCGTGCCATTCGAGGGCGACGTGATCTCCGCAGCGATACGGCAACGAAGCCGATTTCACTAGGTGGGGGAGGGCATCTGGACGAATTCCATCTAGGCAAACTAGACGGGCCGCGAGCAGCCCATGTAGCTCATGAACTTGTAGGGCCGAGGAAGATGGGCAGAAGACGCATTGTTGAATGAGGCGCTCAAAGCGCCGTGCAGCTGATCGCGTGTGCACGGTGAACTCCCACTGGCTGCCCTCGTAGGGAGACCCACTAATCTTTATGGCGGAGCCGCTGGAGATCGCTTTACGTTTGGTGGTCATGAGAACGCCTTTTCAATGGCAGCCTTGCGTGTCTTTCCTTGGCTAAGCCCTGGCAAAGGTGGGCCAAGCAGCTTCTTGGCAATCTGTTGCTGCGCTTCAGCGGCTCGGAACAGATAGACGCTGAGGGAGCCAGGATCAAAAGCGCTGGCGGGCTCTTGACCCCGCTTGAAGTGGCGAAGAAATGCGTCGATGTCACTAGAGCGGACGTTGTGTTCGCGCAGCTCGTTTTCCATGACCTTTCGACCCACATCTGGCGGCAGGGTGAAACCGGGCATCAGCGAGGATGTGAATTCGCGAGAACCGATCGGGTCCACCTCGTCTTCATCCTTGACCATCATGAGGAGGCGCTGGTTCTCCCCGGCCGCTACCGCCATACAGGAACGAGTGAACGGGGTATTTCGACCAAGCAGCGTGTACATGCGCTCCGCGGTCGCTTGGCAGTGCGCCTTGTACAGTTGAACTACCATCGCTACATATGCGCAGATGGGGACGGGCTGATAACCACGATCGTCCTTGGTGAGCTTGTCATGAATCGCCACCCATAGGTCGTTGTGGGTGTCGATGCTGGCTTCGAGATCCAGATGTTGAGTTTCTCGTAGCGCGAGCAGAAGAGACAAGCGCCAAGCACACACCCGGGTGTAGGCGTTGTGAAATGCACGGATGCTCTGCGTGGTCGAACGCTTTCCCGGACGGCATTGCTCCGCAAGGAGCGCCAGCGCAGCATCGTGCAGTTTGATGTTGTCGGCTTGAGGGACCACCCGACATCCCATCCCTTCGGTCTGTGGGTGTGGATGAACTGGCATGTCAAAGCCGAGTTCCATGTGAACGCTGCGTTCCACTTCATGGAGCTCGTCAACGGGAACCATGGCGTAGTGCAGCTTGGATCGAGGGATGATGCTCAGGTCGCCACTAACGAATGACGCCAGTAGTTTGTTGACGCCCTGTAGCCGAAGATGCCGTCCTAGGGTGTACCGCAACCTAGACCATGTAGGCTTGAGTTCATCGGTGCTCGGAAAAACACTGCTGTTTGGCGCAGGTGGTAGCTCGTTCGGGAAGAGATCGACCAACGTCTTTGCTTGTGGATGGCGTTCATACCGCGCCTGCAAGTTGATGTGGGTAGCCTGGGGAAAGTGAACGTGCAGGCAAGGGTGCGCTGCAATGCTCCCCGGTAGTGCCTTGCCAGCATCATGAACGGCAATGCTCAGATCCAGCTTGATCAGACCTCGGTTCAAATCGATATACGAGATGCCTTGCGGCCGATCCGAATCCCCGAGCTCCAGCATGGGGGCGACCTCTATTGAGAGGCCCGTGCGCAACACGATGAAGCCAAGAACACCTTTCAATGTGTCTTGCGCCAGTTCTCTTGCGACAACTGCTGCGGCCTGTTCAAACTGAGGCTGCGTTAGGAGCCGGTGATTCAGTGCTCCTGCGACATGTGATGCCGCCGCGTTTAGCGCGGAGCTCAGCACTTGCGATCGGATGCGCTCAATCGTGGACGGCTGTGGGGCGTCTTGGTTGCCGCCATATTCCCGCATGACTTCTCGCCATGAGCGGCGAAGCGTGTAGACCCAGTTGGCAAGCTCAGCTTCTTCTGGAAGATCGTGCCACAGCAAGTGGTGTAGCTGTTCTTCAGAAGGTGGATCACTTGCCCGCAGTTCTACTATGTCATGCGCAATGCTCTTGGGTATGGGCTGATCGAGTCGAAAGGCACGCAGCACGGCGCACCCTGCTAGTACAAGAGCGGCGTTGTCAGCGCTCGCGGTGAAGCCCATGTCAGCGAAGGCCACCCAAACAGGGTGCTTAGTCTTCGTGCCTTTGAGGGTCGATGGCGCCGACCCATGCGCGGTGCCAATGCTTCTTCTGAGGCTTTCCGCGAGCACTTCCGCAGAAACGAGAAGCCCGTGAATCCGCGGGTCGGCATCAGCGATTCGGTTCGCAAGCTGTGTGAGGCCGCCGATGACTGTGGCGACCACTTCTAAAGAGCATGGCGCTCCGTCGATTGCGTTGAGCAGTCGCGTGAGCTGTGAATGAAAGCCGTTGGTGGTATCGCCATCTTCGGCAATCAGACCGATAGGGGACTGACTTGCGAGGCGGGTTGCAACATGTGTGAAGGTCGGCTGCGTTGATGACATGGGACTAGGCGTGAACTGGCCTTGGTGGCGATACCTCATGCATCGGCAATGATTTTTTAATCTTTAGGGCCTCGCTTTGTTATGAATATTGGCATCTGTGTAAGAGATATACACTAAGCATTGGCTGTGTATGAAGAAGTGTTAGCAGACCAATTTGAAGCTTCGGTCATGCGTTTTCGGGTAGTTTTCTGACTTCAGCCGTTCTGAACATGAGGTCATGGGTGCGCAAAGTGAACTCAGTTCCTTTTCGTCGATTTCGAATCGTAAACACGCTCGGGATGTATCGCCAGGCTGCCGGCACAAGTGCGAGCGACTAGGCTGAAAGTCCACACGTGAAAAATATTGATCCTCTGCACGGGAAACCATGACGAGACCAGGTTGCCGCAGTTTTTTGCCTCGTCTGTCATGGGCTCCGGCAAGATTGAGCGCCGCTATCGTGAGCTGGGGGGAAAGCACTCAGCTAGTTGAGATGCAGGCCAAGAACGAGCGCCTGCAAGGCAAGATTCAGAAGATGCGCCAGCGCCTGCACGACCTTCAATCCGTCAAGGCGCAACTGGCCCGATCGGCAGATCTCCCAGACGGACCCGACGCACGAGCGATGACCGCCCACAGCGCTAAGGGCATGGCCATGGTGGGCTACAACGTGCAAGCTGCGGTTGATACTAAGAACCAGTTGATCGTTGCCCATGAAGTCACGAACAACGGCAACGACCGTGCACGGCTCAGCCCCTTGGCCCTAGCAGCGCGCGATGCGATGGGTAACCTTAGCGATTGCAGCTTGAGACCCCCACCCAAGGAGATAAGAAATTGAAGACAAAGCGTCCATTTCGGAGATTTTTTGCATGGTGTGTGCTGAGGAAACGCTGGGTGCTCCGGGTCTCGCACGACAACGTGTCCAAACACATCTTCGAACACGTGCGCAATTTGGGCTTATGTGCTCTCGTCCTGGGGGCCGGGCACTTCGAACTACAACGCCCCATCGCAGATGGAGGACTTTTCCATTGGCTCGCCGTCGGCTTCTTCTTCGGCTTCGGGTCCTTATTGTATTTGCTCAACATGCTCAATGGATACGTGAAGCTTAAGACCGCAGGCGTGAACAAGCACATACTGTTGAGCTGGGGCAACTACTACAGCTTGTTCACATTTGTGATCATCAACTCAGTTATGCGCTTGTGACTTGGTCAGGAAGTCTGGTGCACGACTTCGGCTAGTCGCCACAGCATTTCGTGCGCTCTAGAGATCCCGCCGAGGGGTGTAGCCAGCCACCGGATTCGGCAAACTTAGCTCGAAGCTGCTTCATCAGGACAGCCCCAGACATCAAGACGACGTTTCCCAACGGTGGCCCGCTCCAAATCAAAGAGGTGAGACCAGCCTGAAGGCATCGACGTTTGGCCACTCTACTTGCGCAAGGTCCTTGAGACCACCGCTTGAAAGTTGTCCATCACTTCATCAATCGGGTGACCCATCTGGGCATGAACGATAGCGCCATGCTGCACGGTATGCGGCATGCCTACGGTGAGGCCACAGAGGCCGGTCATCTGAACGTGTTCGAACAACTCTTTCGACCGTATCGATAAGATGTGTTGTCTTTGCTTTGCCCCGTGTTGCCCGCAAAGGCAAACTACCCAACGGTCGCTTCTAGGCCAATTCTGATTCGAGCATGAGAGGTGCTTTTTGGCGTCGCAGGATGACAGGTAGGGCGCCATGGTCTTGCCATGGGCTTTGACGTTGTCATTCGGGTTCGTCAGGCGCCTTCGGTAAGCTGTTGATTCATATAGGATGACCGGAGCTTTAGATGTTGAGGGCCATGTCATCCCTGTTAAAGCCTGGTCACCCCGGCGTATGTACACAGTGGGATTTCGAGGCTCATAACCCAGGTCGCAAGTTCAAATCTTGCCTCCGCAACCAAAAAACCAAGCGTTTGCTTGTCATTGAAGCCCACGGTAACGTGGGCTTTTTTGTTTCTGTCGAGGCTTTGAGCGAAGTCGGTGGCACCGCACGGTGCGCCCCGACTTCCATGGTCAACGCACAGACGAAGCGTGATCGTTGCCCGCGCGCCAGCCTCGCAGCAGGAGCGCGTTGCTCACCACGCTCACGCTGCTGAGCGCCATGGCCGCACCCGCCACCACCGGATTGAGCAAACCCGCCGCGGCCAGCGGGATGCCGATGACGTTGTACGCGAAGGCCCAGAACAGGTTCTGGCGGATCTTGCGGTAGGTGCGGCGCGAGATGTCGATCGCATCGGCCACCAGCGCCGGGTCGCCGCGCATGAGCGTGATGCCGGCCGCGTGCATGGCCACGTCGGTGCCGGTGGACATGGCGATGCCCACATCGGCTGCCGCCAGGGCCGGCGCATCGTTGATGCCGTCGCCGACCATGGCCACCGACCGGCCGCCGGCCTTGAGCCGGTTCACGATCGCTGCCTTGTCCGCCGGCAGCACCTCGGCCTCGATGTGGTCGATGCCCAGCGCACCGCCCACCGCCGCCGCGCTGCCCCGGTTGTCGCCCGTGAGCATCACCGTGCGCACGCCCATGGCCTGAAGGCTCTTCACCGCGGTGATGGCGCTGACCTTGGGGGCATCGCCAAACGCCAGCAGGCCCACCAGCACCGGCGACTCCGTCACGTCGGCCAGCCAGGACACCGTGCGGCCCTCTTCCTGGAGTTGCTGCGAGGGCCCGGCCAGCGCGGTGGTGTCCACGCCGAGCTCCTGCATGTAACGCGGGCTGCCCAGGCGCAGTGCGCGGCCCTGCACCTCGGCCGACATGCCGCGCCCGGGCACGGCACTCACCTTGGCGGCCGAGAGCGTGGGCACGCCGGCCGCTTTCGCGGCGTCCATCACGGCGCGCGCCAGCGGGTGTTCGCTGCCGGCCTGGATGGCCGCGCTCCACGACAGCAGCGCCGCCTCATGGCCGGCTGCCGGCAGGGCCGACACCAGCTGCGGCTTGCCTTCGGTCAGCGTGCCGGTCTTGTCGAAGGCCACCGTGTCGATGCGGTGCGCCACCTCCAGTGCCTCGGCGTCCTTGATCAGGATGCCGTGGCGCGCGGCCACCCCGGTGCCGGCCATGATGGCGGTGGGCGTGGCCAGACCCAGCGCACAAGGACAGGCGATCACCAGCACCGCCACCGCGTTCAGGATGGCTTGCTCCCACTGGCCCGTGGCCAGGCCCCAGCCCAGCAGGGTGATCGCGGCGATCACCAGCACCACCGGCACGAAGACCGCGCTCACGCGGTCCACGATGCGCTGGATTGGGGCCTTCTTCGCCTGGGCCGATTCGACCATGCGCACGATCCGCGAGAGCGTGGACTCGGCGCCCACGGCCGTGGTCTCCACCAGCAACAGGCCCTCGGCATTGACCGCGCCACCGGTGACCTTGTCGCCCGCGTGTTTGGCCACCGGCAGGCTCTCGCCGGTGATCAGCGATTCGTCCACCTGGCTGGAACCAATGGTGACGATCCCGTCCACCGGGATGCGTTCACCCGGGCGGATGACCACGATGTCCCCGAGTTTCACGCGCGCCATGGGCACGTCCACATCGCCGTAAGGCATGCGCACCCGCGCCACGTCGGGCTTGAGGGCGTTGAGGGCCGCGATGGCGGCGGTGGTCTGGCGCTTGGCGCGGGCCTCTAGCCACTTGCCCAGCAACACCAGCGTGATGATCACGGCCGAAGCTTCGAAGTACAGGTGTGGGGTGCCGTGCTCGGCGTGCTTGAACAGCAGGTACAGGCTCAAACCATAGCCCGCGCTGGTGCCCAGGGCGACCAGCAGGTCCATGTTGCCGGCACCGGCGCGCACGGCCTTCCAGCCCGCCTTGTAGAAGCGCGCGCCCAGCCAGAACTGCACGGGCGTGGCCAGCGCGAGTTGCAGCCAGCCATTGATCATCCAGTCGGCGCCGAACAGCATGCCGACCATGGGCAGCACCAGGGGCAACGAGAGCGCGGCGGCCAGCGCCACGGGCCACCAGGGTTCGCCTGGGCGGGCCGCGGGTGGTGCGGCGGCGCCTTCCTCGAACGGTGTGGCGTGGTAGCCGGCCGCGTCCACCGCGGCGACCAGGGCATTGGGTGACGTCCCCACCGCTCTCACGGTGGCCCGTTCGGTGGCCAGGTTGACTTCGGCGGCCTGCACGCCGGGCACCGCCTTCAGGGCTTTTTCGACGCGGCCCACGCACGAAGCGCAGGTCATGCCTTCAATCGTCAATTCAAAGGTTTCAGCGCCCATGCTGTACCCGGCTTTTTGCACCGCAGCCGCCAGGCTGGCGCCCGTGGTGGTGGCGGTGGCGTTCACGGTGGCCCGTTCGGTGGCCAGGTTGACGCTGACTTCGCTGACGCCGGCAACGGCCTTCAAGGCCTTCTCCACGCGGGTCACGCACGAGGCGCAGGTCATGCCTTCGATGGGAAATTGGTGCTCGGTGAGCGCAAGGGGGGTGGTGTTCAAGGGGGTCTCCGGTAGGTTGAGACCTCGGATGCTCAGCCTTGACACGGTGGTCAGGTCAACCACCGGCGCCACTTGACCTTGCCTCCGTGGCAATGCCCAGAGTGCGGATTCCCTCAACTTTCACGGAGTCTTCCATGCACGAGTTCCACCTCCCCGAAATGACCTGCGGCCACTGCGCCTCCAAGGTGAGCATCGCCCTCAAGCGCCTCGACGCGGCCTGTGACATCCAGCTCGATCTGCCGCAGCGCAAGGTCCAGGTGCGCAGCGACGAAGACCGCGCCGCGCTGATCGACGCCCTCAGCGAAGCCGGCTACCCACCGGCCTGACGACCGTTCGTCAAGGCCCTCGGTGGGGGCCTTGACCTTCCCACGGTGTCAAGCTGCATCCTCCCTTCATTCCACATTCCATTCCCCACCCGACCTCACGGAACACACCATGACCCCCTTGATGAACATTGGCGAAGCGGCCGCCGCGGCCGGCGTGTCGGCCAAGATGGTCCGCCATTACGAACAGATCGGCCTGCTGCCCGCGGCCGAGCGCAGCGAATCGGGTTACCGCCTGTACGGTGAGCGCGAGGTCTCGGTGCTGCGGTTCATCCGGCAGTCGCGCCGGCTGGGTTTTTCGGTGGCGCAGATCGCCGAGCTCATCGGCCTGTGGAGCGATTCGCGGCGAAGCAGCCGCGAGGTCAAGGCCGTGGCCCAACGTCACCTGGCCGACCTGGAAGAAAAGCGGCACGAGATCGAGCAGATGATGGACGGGCTGTCGGTGCTGGTGCAGGCTTGCCATGGCAACGACCAGCCCCATTGCGCCATTCTCGACAAGCTCTCGCTGCACAGCCCGGCCCAGCACCAGCCAGAGCACAAGCCCCAACTCCGGAAGGGGCGCCTGCCGCGCGACGAGGCCGCCGGCGAACGTTCTTCCAGCCCCATCGACCTCATGGCCTGGATGCGCGGTGTCCAGGTGCACCAGGCCGGCCAGCCCGAGCGCTGAGCACAGGACCAACACCAGGGATTCGAATTTTCAGGAGGAACCGACATGGACCAGCACGCACATCACCACCATCACCACCACCCCGCGGCGCCCGCGCCCGCGCCGCAAGGCAAGCCGGGCACGGTCTACACCTGCCCCATGCACCCGGAGATCCGGCAGGACCACCCGGGCAACTGCCCCAAGTGCGGCATGTCGCTGGAACCCGTCCTGCCCGAACTGGACGACGACGAGAACCCGGAGCTGGTGGATTTCCAGCGGCGGTTCTGGTGGACCTTGCCCCTCACGGTGGTGGTCGCCGTGCTGGCGATGTTCGGCCACAACCTCGGCTGGTTCGACATGGCCACGCAGAGCTGGATCGAACTGGTGCTGAGCATCCCGATCGTGCTGTGGGCCGGCTGGCCGTTCTTCGTGCGCGGCGCGCAGTCGGTGATGAACCGCAGCCCCAACATGTGGACGCTGATCGCGCTGGGCACCGGCGCGGCGTTCGTCTACAGCGTGGTGGCCACGGTGGCGCCGCAGGTGTTCCCCGACTCCTTTGTGTCGATGGGGCGCGTCGCGGTCTACTTTGAGGCGGCGGCGGTGATCATCTCGCTGACCCTGCTGGGCCAGCTGCTGGAACTCAAGGCGCGGTCACAGACCTCGGCCGCCATCCGCGCGCTGCTGGGCCTGGCGCCCAAGACCGCGCGGCGCATCACGGCCGAAGGGCAGGAGGAAGACGTGCCGCTGGCCCACGTGCACGTGGGCGACCTGTTGCGCGTGCGCCCCGGCGAGAAGGTGCCCACCGACGGCACCGTGGTCGAGGGCCGCAGCTCGGTCGATGAATCCATGCTCACCGGCGAGCCCTTGCCGGTGAGCAAGCAGGCCGGCGACAAGCTGATCGGCGCCACGCTCAACACCAGCGGTGCCCTGGTGATGCGCTCCGAGCACGTGGGCTCGGACACCGTGCTCTCGCAGATCGTGCAGATGGTCGCCCTGGCTCAGCGCTCGCGCGCGCCCATGCAGCGCATGGCGGACCAGGTGGCGGGCTACTTCGTGATGGGCGTCGTGGCGGCGGCGCTGCTCACCTTCTTCGGCTGGGGCCTGTTCGGCCCCGAGCCGAGCTGGGTCTATGCCCTCATCAATGCGGTGGCCGTGCTCATCATTGCCTGCCCCTGTGCGCTGGGCCTGGCCACGCCCATGTCCATCATGGTGGCGACCGGGCGCGGCGCCACCCACGGGGTGCTGTTCCGCGACGCCGCCGCCATCGAGAACCTGCGCAAGGTGGACACGTTGATCGTCGACAAGACCGGCACCCTCACGGAAGGCCGCCCGAGCTTCGAACGCGCCGTGGGCCATGGCGGCTTCTCCGAGGACGAGGTGCTGCGCCTCGCCGCCAGCCTGGACCAGGGCAGCGAACACCCGCTGGCCCACGCCATCGTGGCCGCCGCGAAACAACAGGGCCTGGTGCTGGACAAGCCCGAGCAGTTCGACTCCGAGTCCGGCATCGGGGTGCGGGGTGTGGTGGGCGGCAAGGGCCTGGCCCTGGGCAACACCGCGCTGATGCAACAGCTGGGCGTGGACGCCTCGCCCCTGGCCGCCGAGGCCGAAGCGCTGCGCGCGCAGGGCGCCAGCGTCATGCACCTGGCGGTGGACCAGGCGCTGGCTGGCCTGCTGGCCGTGTCCGACCCGGTCAAGGCCACCACGGCGGATGCGCTGAAGTCGCTGCGTCGGGCGAATGTGCGCGTGATCATGGCCACGGGCGACGGGCTGACCACCGCGCGCGCGGTGGGACAGCGCCTGGGCAT